>JBEBRS010000158.1:0-7404 GCA_040394705.1 Leadbetterella byssophila | reverse complement strand
AGCTGACTGCTGATAGCTGAAGGCTGAAAGCAAAAATTTTATACGCATGAAAAAATACCTCTTCCCTTTCTTTATCCTGGTTTACGCGGGTTTGTTTTTGTATGACCTGGTGCGGGGGAATGCAGACGGACTGATTGGCGGGGTCTACTTTCACCGCCTGTTTTTACGAATCATCCTGGTAACGGGGGTGTTTTACCTCCTCTATGCTTTGTCGAAAAGCAAAAGGGAATGGGTCAGGTTGCTCGCTATAAACGTGCTGATCTTCGGGGCTTTTGCCTTAGTGCTGGAGTTTCTCGCCTTTATTTATGGGGGTGTTTTGGGGAAAAGCGACCTGGTACCCACCCATATCTTGTGGTACGACAACCCCGATAAGAAGCCCTATGTGACGGATGACCGGCGTTTTTGGGGCGATATTGATCCGGTGATCGGTCGGTGGCGGCCCGGGAATAAGTCTTTCACCGAGATCAGCTGCGATGACGGCACGGAAGTGCTCTACCAGACAAACAGCTACGGCGCCCGCGACCAGGAATGGGCGGAGGACGACTCTCCTAAGATCGCGTTTCTCGGAGACTCTTTTACCGAGGGTATGCTGATCAGTGAAGAAAACCGGTTGAGCGAACTCCTCGAACAATCTTCCGGTATTACCCACATGAACCTGGGCATACTTGGCGCCAACCCCCTGGCCTACTACCTGGCCTACCGCCAGATTGTGAAACCTCGTTTTTCGCATGACGGCATTATTGTAGGTATATACCAGGGAAATGATTTTGACTCTTTCGGTTTTCCGGCCAACGGGGCGTTTATCAACCAGCCCATTTACCGTGCTTTTTGGGATACCGATACTACCCGGAATACGATCAGGTATTCCTTGGGCGGTGCCAATGACTCCTACGAATCGTTTTATGTGCAGGATCATCCCGGACATCTGCGCGAGGTACGCGATTCGGTCTTTAACGCCCAAAGCTGGGCAAGGAAAGCCCTGATTGAATTGGAAACCAATTCCTACCTGCTCAATTTTATCTATTCGCTCGGAAAGAAAATCGCGCAGAAAAAAAAGGAAACCCAGTATACGGGCTATTACGAAAATCCGGACTGGGAGACTTCTCTGACCTACGATTTCCGTCAAAGCTTTGATCACCTGGTTCGGGAAACCCCTGACATTCCTATGCTGTTCGTGGTGATTCCCGACACCAATGATGTCCGCGCCTTTAAAGCGACGCCCCATGAAAACCGATTTACACCCTACCTCAAAAACCGGTACGGTTCTGACCGCTTATGGGTAGTAGACCTTCTTCCGGGTTTTGTGGAAAGGAAGGAAGAGCCTGACCGGCTGTACATTCCCTGCGACGGCCACTGGAGTGTAGAAGGAAACAGGGCGGCATTTGATTTCCTGGTAGAACAGCCTGAATACCGGGCGTTTATGGAGAAGGTGAGGGCTCGCCGTTCAGGATTGTAATTACAGAGAGATTTCCTGTACGAATTTTGTTCGTCATTGATAAATATTTTATTTTTGGAGGTTCGTTTTTATTCCTCTATCAAAAAACACTATCAATGAAAAAAAGTAATACACTCATTAAGAGCGGTGTATATCTGTTGCAACTGCTTATCACCCTTTTCTTCTTTTGGTTTTTCTTTTTCCCGGATAAATTTGACCTTCGTTTTCAGACGCTTTCTTCAGGCAGTATTCACGACCCCTGGTCGGTACGGATGGCTAAACTGGTGGTGTGGATACTTTTTATGGGGCATATTATCTACCTGTATCGTAAATTTTTTATGAGGAAGAGTGAGCGGGTTTCCGGTATCGCTCTTTCCGTAGTGGTAGTGGCGCTCACGCTGATTCTTTTCGAAATCGGGTTTATGTTTTTTCCTCAGACACACGGGGTGGCCGGTACCAAAGCCTCTGCGTTATGGGTAGACAAATATTATAAGCCGGTTAACTCCCTAGGTTACCGTGACCGGGAGCCGGACCTGGAAACCCGTAAGAAGGTGGTTCTTTTTATAGGCGACTCCTTTACGGCAGGCTACGGCAACAAGTATGTACATGAACGGTTTTCCGATATGGTGGCCGCCAGGCTGGATACCGCTGTATACGAAGTATATAACCTGGGAATACCCGGAATAGATACGCGGGAAGAAGCCAAACGCCTGAGAGAGTTTCCCTTACGGGCCGATGTGATTGTGCTGGCGTATTTCTTCAACGATATTGAGGTGGCCGCGGCGGACCACGGATATTCCATTCATCTGCCGCCTTTGTATTCGGGGGTGCCCAGGCTATTGCGGGTATGGGTAGACCGGCTTTATTTTCCCAATTTTATCTACTGGCACCTGCCCGGTAAGAGTGAAAAAATTCTGGATGATTTCCTGCACAAAACCTATTTGGATCCGTCTATTTTGCAAACGCACCTCGATGATTTAGGGGAGATAATCCGCTATAAGGAAGAAAACGAGGCGGAAATGATCGCGGTGATGATTCCTTTTTTACCGGACCTGCAATACAGCAGAAAATTTACCGGGCCGGTTTCCGACTACCTGGACGGCCATGGCGTGATGGTGGTGAACCTGGAAGAGGAGATTGGTCGTCTCCCCGTAAAAGAGCGGGTAGTGAATAATACCGACAGTCATTCAAGTACGAAAACCAACCGGATCATCGCGCATAAGGTGCTGAGGGCTATGGGTCAGTCGCCCGAATAAATCTCTTCCATGATGCGGCGGCCCGCCACCGGTTTGTAGTGCGACATCTCGTAATAGTTCGAAATGTCTTCGGTATACACGTTCTTCCCGGTATAATTGTACACATTTTTCTTTCCGAAATAGATGGCCAGGATGTCCAGGTCAATCGGGTGATACGGCCGCTGATCAAAGGCCGGCCCGATAATGATTTTGTAACGGGTCTGGTGTACTTTAAAGAGGGAATCAATGGTTTTGAGATCGGCCAGGTGATGTTTCATGATCTGCCTGTCCATCATGGCCGGATTTTTTTCCCTTTCATGAAATTCGGGGTTAGCGTAATAGGCCACGGAATCCTTCCGGATATTTTCTATATTCTCCGGGAAAAGAAAATCATTATGGGGGGTGGTATAAAAATATTTGAACCTGAAAAACTCATCCATATAAAACGGACGATAGGTGTTAAACAGCTTCAGGTCAAGGTAAGAAACGAAGTATTTTTTCTTAAAGTAGGCTTTAAAAAAGCGGGTGTGGTAAGCCAGGGCGTTTTCGTTCGTCCACCGGTAATCTTTGTGGTGTACAATAGATTCGGAATGGTCATATTGCTCCGAAAAAGTATCGGAATCCACTAGGATAAGGGCATTTTTGATAGGGGAGCCGTTTTTGTCGATAAACTCCAGCTTTCCCCTGATTCCCGAAATATTGTCGTTAAAGGCGTCAAAGTGAAAGGGGTGGGGCTCGTGAATGAGTTTCCCCCAGTCAGAAGTCTGGAAGGCGCTTGCCCGGGAGCTTCCCAGGATGAAGGAATTAAAGGAACAGGTATCCTTATAATTCAGGTAGGTCTGGGTGCTGATCCGGTTCCGGTTAAAGGTTTTCAGGTAGTTGCTTCCGTACTCCGGATAGTTTCTTAGCACATGAAACGGGTCAAATACAAAATAGCTCAGGGCCAGCGCCAGGAAGGGACTGCCGAAGAGGAGTATTTTGGGGATAAATTTTAAGAATTTCCTGTCCATGTTTTAAAACTGAAAATAGATAAATTGCACGGCGCCGAAATAGCCAAAAATCAGGATAAAGAAAGTGAAGAAGTAGTAGATACTCCAGCGTTGCCATTTGGTTTTCCGGTCAATCCATTCCGCCACGTTTATTTTTTCCTGCATTTTCTCTATGAAATACAGTATAGTAAATGCGGAAATCAGGGTAAAAAGTGTTTCGGGTGTAATGAGGGCGATCACCTCTTTCCAGGAGTGGCTGCTTTCAGAAAAGAGATGGGAGGCAAAATAGCGGGCATCGTGAAAGGTTTCGGCCCTGAAAAATATCCAGGCGAAAACGGCCAGGGCCACGGTGATCCAGTTCTGGAGCAGGTCGCCGGCCTTGCCCAGGGGGGTGAAAATGGCCTTTTGAAAATCTTTTGTGAGGTGTCCGAAGATTTGATAGATGCCGTGGAGCCCACCCCAGATCACAAAGTTCCAGCTGGCGCCGTGCCACAGCCCGCTCACCAGGAATACGATGAATATATTCAGGTACCAGCGGGGGATGCGCACGCGGTTTCCGCCGAGAGGAATATAGAGGTAGTCTCTGAACCAGGTGGAAAGCGAGATGTGCCACCGTTTCCAGAATTCCGCTATGCTTTTGGCCAGGTAGGGGCGTTTGAAGTTCGTCATCAGTTTAAAGCCCATCACGCGGGCCGAGCCGATGGCGATATCGGAATACCCGGAGAAATCGCAATAGATCTGGATGCTGTAAAAGAGGATGGCGACGATCAGGGGCAGGCCCTGGTAATGATGCACATCGCTAAAGACCACATCGGCGTAAGTAGCGAAATTGTCGGCGATCACCATTTTCTTAAAGAAACCCCAGAGCATCAACCTCAGACCGGAAACCACACGGACTTCGTCAAAGTCAAATTTTTTATAAAACTGGTGGAGAATATTCTGAGGCCTTTCGATAGGCCCGGCCACCAATTGGGGGTAAAACATGACGTACAGCGCGTAAATACCGAAATGCCGTTCTACTTTTTGGTGACCGCGGTACACTTCAATGGTATAGCTCATGGCCTGGAATGTATGAAAGGAAAGTCCTATGGGCAGGATGATGTCCCACCGGGGTTCATACGTGGTTCCGTTGAGGCGGAAGGTGAGGCTGTTGACGTTGTCGATCAGGAAATAATAATATTTAAAGAGGGCCAGTACCCCGATATTGGCGATAAGGCTGATGGCCAGGGCTATTTTTCGTTCCTTTCCCTCGGATCGGTCAATCCAGATGGCTGCGAAATAGTCTACAATAATGGTAAAAAACAGGATCAGGATGTACTCCCACTTGAAAAACGCGTAGAAGATACAACTGGAAATAAGCAAGAGTATCCATCTGAATCTGTAGGGGATCGTAAAATACAGAAATGTTACAATCGGGAAGAACAGAAGAAATTCAAAAGAACTGAATACCATAAATTAATCTTTATGCGGCGTCTTGATTTAAGTCTGCAAATTAAGGATAGATTTTGTAAATTTGTGCCTCAAAACAAGGTAAAGTTGAATAAGAAAGTAATATTGGCCATACTGGATGGCTGGGGCATACCCAAGGAAGGAGAGGAGTGGAGGTCGGCCATTGAAAAAGCCGATGTACCTTACTTCAGGTATTTGATGAATACATACCCGCACAGCCTGCTGGAGGCGAGCGGACGTGCAGTAGGTCTGCCGCCTGGGCAAATGGGGAATTCGGAGGTAGGGCATACCAACCTGGGGGCAGGGAGAATCGTTTACCAGGAGCTGGAGAAGATCAATGTGGCGGTGGAAGAAGGATTACTGGCGAAGGAGCCGGTAGTGACGGCGGCCATTGCGTATGCAAAAGAGCACGGTAAGGCGGTACACCTGATTGGGTTGTGTTCTGACGGAGGCGTGCATTCCCATATTTTTCACCTGAAAGGACTCGTGGATATTTTTCATGAAGCGGGGGTAGAAAATACCTATATTCATGCTTTCCTGGATGGGCGCGACACCGACCCGAAATCCGGGAAAGGGTTTATTGGCGACTTGCAGCAGCATATCGCAGGAAAGAATGCCCGGATTGCCTCCCTGACGGGCCGGTATTACGCCATGGACCGGGATAAGCGTTGGGACAGGGTGAGCCTGGCCTACGAAGCCATGGTCAAAGGAAAAGGGGAAACGGCGGTGACCGCAGCGGAAATACAGGCCGCATTGGAGGCTTCTTACCGTGCAGACGTGACCGATGAGTTTCTGAAGCCGGTAGTGGTGGTCAAAGAAAACGGTGAACCCGTGGCTACCATTTCCGAAGGCGATGTGGTCATCTGTTTCAATTTCCGGACCGACCGGGGCCGGGAGATTACCGAGGTGTTGACCCAGCACGATTTCCCCGAGTACAATATGACTACCCTGGATCTCTATTATATTACGATGACCAATTACGACGAGTCGTTCCGGAATATAAAAGTGATCTATGAAAAGGATAACCTGAGCAATACTCTGGGAGAAGTACTGGAGAAAGCCGGGAAAACCCAGATCCGGACCGCGGAAACCGAAAAATATCCGCACGTGACCTTTTTCTTTTCGGGTGGGCGGGAAGAGCCCTTCGAAGGCGAGACGAGACTGCTTTCTCCTTCGCCGAAAGACGTACCCACCTACGATCTTAAACCCGAAATGGCGGCCGAAAACATTATGGAAAACCTGCTTCCTTACCTCAAGAAAGGAGAAGTGGATTTTGTTTGCCTGAACTTTGCCAACCCGGATATGGTGGGGCATACGGGCGACTTCCAGGCGGTGATCAAGGCGGTGGAGACGGTAGACCGCTGCCTGAAGCAGGTAGTGGAGACGGGTTTGGAGAACGGGTATACCTCCCTGGTCATTGCCGACCACGGTAATGCCGAATACATGATCAATGACGACCAAACGGTCAATACGGCGCATTCTACCAACCTGGTGCCGTTTATTGTGGTGGATAAGGCCTATTCGGGTACTCCAAAAGACGGCAAGCTGGGCGATATTGCACCTACAATCCTGAGCATTCTGGAAGTACCCGTGCCGGTGGAAATGACCGGAAACGTACTGATCTGAGGGCTATTTCTCAGACAACCAAAATATAGTAAGAGATAATATAGCTGTGAGCTTTAAAAAATCGGCAAACCACCGACTTTATAAAAAAGCTCACAGCCTCCCTACTCGGAACTCGGAACTCGGAACTCGGAACTCGGAACTCGGAACTCGGAACTCGGAACTCGCAACTCGGAACTCGGAACTCGCAACTCTCTCTCTATTTAATTGTAATCATTTTAAATTAGCGAAAATGCATAAAAAATATTGATTTTTTTATTTCAATATTTAGCTAAATATATAATTAAAAACGAATTCTATTTTTTGCAATATTCTTAGATAATTCCTGTTTGAAATCAGGAAGACCCTTTAAAAATGAAAGGTAAATCTTTTAAAAGTGCAAATTTTGTTCTGTATCCTCTCTGCGATTTGTTTCTTGCTTGTAACGTGCTGGTGGAATGCGTTTAACGTTATTTTTGTTTTGTCTTTCCGGAAATAATTTTGTATATAAATTCCTTATAATAAGAATATTAAATTATTTTATTAATCCGATGAAAAGTAAAAAACTTAGAATCAGGTATATAGACAATTATCTAATTCCTTTTATTATCAAATTGTAAATTCAGGGTCACGGAAATGTTCTAATTATTGAATATTAAAATTTCCCTTTATTTTTGCGAAATAAACTTTAGCA
>JBEBRS010000157.1:0-7439 GCA_040394705.1 Leadbetterella byssophila | reverse complement strand
ACACCGCCTTCTTCGGCCAGGTGATAACGGTCCAGGACCTTTTTTCCGTTAATCAACACATCCATCACGGATGGCTCCGTTTCTTCTACCAGGGTGTCATTTCCCAGGTTATACGGAATGATTTCTTCGTCTTCCAGGGCAGACAGGTCGGCCCAGTAGAGGTATACGGCGTACCGGCCCGGGGGTACATCTGCCCGGAATGATTCCAATCCCATGCGTTGGGTCTGGAAAATGGGATCTAGTTCGGTACCCAATACATTGATTTCTGCTGCCGGCAGGGAACCAAACCGGGTTTTGGGCCGCACGGCCTCCCCGCCTATAAAGCCCCAGCTGCCTCGCTCGTAGGGCTTTTCGGGAACCCAGACGGTGGCGGTTTCTTTGTCTTCGAAATAGCGGCGGGTACCTAACATAACGTTTAATTCCTGGAAACCGGCATTCAGTTTTTCCGGAAGAAGGGTGAAGTGCACCCGACGGATATCGGCAATGTTTTCTTCGGGTAGTCTGGCTTCTACCTGATTAATGCCGTCCACAAAGGCTATGTTTAAGGTTCCGGTGCCGTCGTTTATAGTCACATCGCCTACTTTTTTTCCATTATGGAATACGGCAACCAGCGGGCCGTTGGAATAGATTTTAACGGGCTGAAGGCTACTTCCCGCACCACTGGCTATTCCGGCGCGGTTTTCCCATGCTGCTATTTTAACAAAAGGGGTCTTTAACAGGTTCGCCTGGTAGAGATAATACGTGTTTTTAGGTCCCCGGTCGGTTTCGGTAATGCCTTTGCTATTAATATGTGGCACTGCATTTTTCCGAATCTCCGAATGGAAGTCGTTGAGGTTCCAGAGGGCTGCAGCGGCCAGGAAATCAAACTTCAGGATGGTCTTCAGATAGTGTTCGTGGTAAAGATCGCCGTATTCCACGCTAAAATCAAAACGTTCCGGGTGAAAGCTGTGAATCCTTGAGTCCACATCGGCGCCGTACTCGGAGATGATGGTGGGCTTATGGGGGTATTTTTCCTTATAATTTAAGAGGAAACGGTCAAAATCCGAGAAGCGATTGCCGTACCACCCCTGGTAGAGGTTCCAGCCAATGATCATAGGTACATCAAAGAGTCCGGCGTCTTCGTACGACTTCACCGAGCCGTGAAAGGCCACCATGGTGTACCGGGCGGGGTCAAGGTCACGGATCTTTTGCTCAATAGCACGGGCCTGGCGGTTTACCTCTTTGCAGTAGGGGGCGTAAGCCGCATCAGTAGCTTTGTAAGGTGGTCTGAGCATTACTTCGTTCATGTATGACCACATGATCAGGGCCGGATGGTTGAAGTTTTGCTTGACCATTTCTTCGGCCATGTGTACGGAATTGCTCAGGAATTCCTGGCTCTCCGTAACGGCATTGACAATGGGGATTTCCACGGAAGCGAGGATGCCGAGGCGGTCGCACATTTCCAGGATCAGCGGATCCTGGGGGTAGTGAGAAATCCTCAGGAAATTCCCGCCCATGGCTTTCAGAAGCCGGATGTCACGGATGTGGTGTGCGTCTTCCAGGGCATTGCCTTTGTCTTTAAAATCCTGGTGGCGGTTGGTGCCGATCAGCTTCAGGGGCTGGTCATTCAGGAAAAAACCCTTGTCGACGTCAAAATGAAACCACCGGAGTCCGAAGGCGGTGGAATTTTCTTCCCATACCTTTCCCGTTTTCCGGTCTTTGACGGTGGTGATTACCCGGTACAGTTGGGGCGTTTCTGTGGACCACAGCGCGGGGTTTTGCACGATAAATTTTTGGGCGATCCGATGTCCTGTCTTTCCCGGGGCCAGCGCTTCCTGTACTACTTTTTTCCCGGCCTCCTTACCGTCAGGCCGAAGTATCCGGTGTTCTACGGTTACGTCGTGCCGGGCGCCACTTTTGTTATTGAGCAGGGTTTCTATTTCTATCTCCGCCGACTGCGTGTTTACCTTGGGCGTACGGATATAAATGCCGGAAGAGGCAAAATCTTCAGGGGAAATATGAACTTTTTCCCGGATATCCAGGTACACGTCGCGATAAACGCCACCAAAGAAGGTGAAATCGGCGCTAAGGGGCGGGATAGTCGCGTCGTGGGCATTGGTGACTTCAATCCGTATTTCGTTGGTTTCTCCGAATTTCAGGAGGGCGGTAATGTCAAAGGCAAAGCGGGTGTAGCCCCCTTTGTGGTTTCCCGCATGCCGGCCGTTGATATACACGTCAGTCACCTGGTTTGCTCCCTCAAAATAAAGGTACACGGTTTTGTCTTTATAGTCGGCTGAAATGTAGGTGTTTTTGGTGTAGGTGGCCGGTCCCCGATAGAAACCGGGTGTATCATCCATGACGTCCCGGTCATTCCAGGTGTGGGGGAAGGATACCGTTTGGGTGGCAGAAGTGTTGGCCTGTTGGAAAAGCCACGTCTCGTTGATAGTGAATTTTTGGGCATACACCCTGCCGCAAAGCAGGAGGAATAGGAGGATGTATTTTACGCGTAAAGAGATTTTCATGTTTATAAGTTGAGAATGATAGGGAAGTCTGGAAATGATGCCCGGACTTCGACAGGCTCAGTCTGACAGGGCCGTATCTGCAAAGACATTGGCCATGTCACCCTGAGCTTGTCGAAGGGCAATTCCGATAGTCCTCAAAATTTAATATCCTGCGGTTTGGGGGAAGTTCTCCGGCCCCATGGCGTCGATCTGATCCTGTGGAATGGGCCAGTTCACATGGAAAGGTTTCACATTAAACCTCACCAGGATGTCATTATCCGACCCGTTAAAGTCAATGTAATAATCCGGGTTAGGTCCAAAGTTCTTATCTCTTCCATCGCTTACCCCATAGGTTCCGGCATTGTAGGGAACGGCACTTCCCGGATACTTGGTGAAGTCACCGGCATACCGTGTCATCTGCGTGTACCAGATGCCGTTTCTTTTCAGGAAATCCCACCTTCTTCCTTCAAAAGCCAGTTCACGCGCATGCTCATCCCTGACCATATCAAAAGTGACGTTGGCTACGGGAGCATTTCCGGCACGCTGCCAGGTTTTGTTATAGAAATATACCGCTTTCGACTGGTTTCCGGTCTTGACAGCGGCTTCGGCAGCCAGGAGGTAAGATTCGGCCAGACGGAAGATCATCACATCTTTATAGCTCACAGGACCGTCGGCATCGATCAGTTTGTCCCATTTGTCCAGCATTTTTATCGACGAAGGCAGGAGGCTCCGGCGGTCTATTTTGCTGCCGGTAGCCGCAAAAATATCCCGGCCGCGGATCACCGACCCAATCGATACTTTTTGAGGGGCATCGCTGGTGTTGGTGGTGGTGCTATACGATTTCCCGGTTTGGGCATCTACTTTGGTTTCTGTTACCGGTATTGTAATCAGTCGGTTAGGGTTCTGATAGGTGTAGTCTGTTTTGTAATAAGCCGCAATCCGCTTGTCGTTTTCAGGATATAACGACATCAGGTAGCTGTTCGGGTAGGCGAGTCCCCATTGGCGGCCCAGGTTTTCCTCATTGTATTTCACGAGGGCCCCATTGATCATTTGATGGGTATAGTCTGATTCTGCCATGGTATTGATGTACTGGGAACCCAGGCGATGGCCTTCTCCGCCACCTCTTTCCAATGAAAAATTAAGGGAGAAAAGCGTTTCGCTCAGGTTGTAAAAGTCTTTCCGGTCAAAAATAGCTTTGGGATCGCTCACCAGGGTATGTACCCGATTCTCTTCAATGGCTTCTACCTGGGAGATGACTTCGTTCCAGTCGCCTGTCCAGGCGGAAACCAGGGCTTTCAGGTGGCGGGCAGCATCCTGGGTCAGTCGACCGTCCATCCGGTCGGCCACGGGCAGTCCGGCAATGGCTTTGTCGGCATCTGCCAGCATCAGCCGGAACACGTCAGCGCTGTCGGCCGGACTGTACCGGATGTCGTCCATATTTTCTTTGGTGACGGGTTCCGTACTCAGGTAGAGGCGGGAGAAACGTGACCATAGGCTGTAATAACTGTATGCTCTCCAGAAATAAGCCTCTGCTACCGCTCGGGTGGTTTGTTCCTCGAAATTGCTGCCGTAATGGATGATCTCATTGGCCCGGCCGATCACGTAATAGCGGTGGGTCCAGAACGGGCTATAGATCAGGGAACGTATATTCGAGGTAGGGCCAGGCGAGGTAAAGCGGCACAGGTTGGCGTCATCGCCGGTGGTGAACACGCTGAGATCCGTGTTTCGCTCTCCCCAGATGTGGGTGCCCAGAAAGCCGTTGGCATTTCCTTTCCTGCTTAATCCCCGTTCGTAGGAATACAGGGATTCCGCCATTTTCTCTATCCCTTCCGGGGTTTCGAAAAGGGTAGCGGTGGTGAACGTGGTTTCCGATATCTCGGTCAGGTAGTCTTTACACGATGAAGTGATCAACGTGACGCCCAGGATATAGATAAGATATTTTTTCATTGTTCTTTCGGTGTTTTAAAAACTCACATTTAAACCCAATACAAATGTGCGGGGCTCCGGGTAGCTGCCCGGCTCCTTCTCGGGGCTGTAGGATTTGTACTCCGTGAGGGTGAAGATATTGGTTGCCGTAGCATAAATTCGGGCCCTGGAGGCTTTTATGCCTGCCAATACCTTGCTGGAGAAGGAATACCCCAGGGTGGCCGTACGCAATCGGAAATAGGAGGCGTTTTGCAAAGCCAGTATACCCATATACGGTACAGAAGCCGTAAACTGGGGCCGGGGTGCGGTATTGGATGCGTTTTGTTCGGTCCAGTAATCCACTTTGATCCCGTTTTTCTTTCCGTTCAGGCTACCCCCCTCATTGAAACCGTAGAGGTAAGGGTTGCTTTTGGTGACGCCTTGTACCGTGTAAAACTCCGCCTGCGCATCGAAATTCTTAAAGCGCAGGTTGGTATGGAAAGTGGCGTACCAGTCGGGCATCAGGTTGAACACTTTACGGTCGTCTACCGTGATCTGTCCGTCTCCGTTATAGTCCAGGATTTTGATATCTCCGGGCTTGGGCTGGGCATCACCCGGCAGGTACTGGTGAGGTTCTGCGGTTTCTCCCTGCTGCCAGATTCCGTCAAACACATAATTATAGGTCACATGTATGGGTTGGCCGATAAACCAGTTGTTGGTCAGGTCATTGATGGGGTTTCCGGCATCGTCCAGGCGGCCATCGATACGCACGATCTCGCTCTTCTGGGTAGAAAAGGTGGTTCCCACCGTCCAGTCGAAAGCGTTGTTCCGCACCACGTCTCCGCTGAGGGTCAGCTCAAAGCCCGAGCTCCGGGTTTCTCCGAGGTTGTCCCACATGGTATTGTATCCCGTAATGGAAGGCACGGTCCGCTGTATCAGGAGGTCTTTGGTGCGGGTATTGTAGTATTCCACCGTACCGCGGATCCGGCTGCGCAGGGCTGCGAAGTCCAGTCCGTAGTTCAGTGATCCGGTAGTTTCCCATTTCAGGTCTTTGTTGATCAGCTGGCTGGAAGGCAGATAACCTATGCTTAACTGATCGCCGAACAGGTATTCGTAAGAAGCCGACAGCCCCAGGGTTCTGTAGGCGGGTATGGCCCAGTTACCTACCACCCCGTAGCTTACGCGGGCTTTCAGCTCATTCAGCCACCGCACGTCGTTCAGGAAATCCTCTTCGTTGATTCTCCAGGCGAGGGCCATGGACGGAAAATTGGCCCATTTGTTATCGCTGCCGAAAACCGAGGCGCCGTCACGACGAACCGACGCGGTGAGGAGGTAACGGTCCAGGAGGCCGTACTGCACGCGGGCGGCCCACGACATCGACCGGGTACGGTTAATGGAGCGTATAGCGCCGGATATCTCCGCGTCTCCCGCCACGTTCCAATCGAAAATGTCGGTAGTTGAATTGATGAAGTTCAGTCCTGTGGTTTTTTGCAGGTCTTCTTCAAAGGCGTGAATGAGGGTAGCCTGCAGACGGTGGTGGGTATTCACAAACGGCACCGTATAGTTCACCACGTTTTCCATCAGGAAAGAATTCCGGTTAAAAGACGTCACCTGTCCCGTACCGGTAGAAGAAGGGTAGAGCTTGGTGCGGTAGTTGCCGCTTTCCCGGCTGTTGGTTCTCAGGTTGGCGTTGATCCGGTACGAGAAATTTTTAAAAGGCTTAAACGTAATGTTGGAAGAAAGGGTGAGGTAGTCGTCCAACTGGGCGGCTTTGTATTCCCGCACCCGCCAGAGCGGGTTGATGTCGCCGGCGGTAGTAGATTCTCTCAGGAGGTTGCCGTCGGCATCGTAAGCCTGGGCCAGTTGGGGCATGGTAAGAATGCCGTTGAAATTGGCGTCTACGCTGTTGATTTCCGCTTTGGTAAACGACATGTTAATGCCCAGGTCTACCCATCGGGCGGGGGCGTAGTCTACGTTGGAACGGAAGTTTCCGCGGCGGTACCCTGAACCCTGTACAATGCCGTTTTGGTCAAAATACCCCGCGGCCACCGCATATTTTACGTTTTTGGCGCCTCCTCTAAGACTTACGTCGTATTTCTGCTGGGGCGCGTTGGTGATCATCAGGTCTTCCCAGTCTACATATTTTCCGTTCTGGTAGGCATCGTACATGATGGCGTCATCCAGTACCGTCTGGTAGTTGATATTGTCCGGTGTACCGATGCCGCTGGTGCCTTCCGTATACTTGGCCCAGAACCGCAGTTCGGCAAACTCCTGGGGCGAATACAGGTCGAAGTTCCGTTTGTAATCCTGGAAACCGGTATAGGCCGATAAGTCCACGGTGATCTTGCCTTCCTGTCCTCTTTTGGTAGTCACCAGAATTACCCCGTTAGAAGCCCGGGAACCGTAAATGGCTTGGGAGGAAGCGTCTTTCAATACCTCGATAGAAGCCACGTCGTTGGGGTTCAGGTCGTTGATATGCGGAACAATCATTCCGTCTACCAGGAAAAGCGGGCCTTGTCCGCCGCTTAGGGAGCGTACCCCCCTGATGAGGATGCTTGAAGCCCCGCCCGGAGCCGTATTGTCAAGGGTGACATTCAGACCAGCGGCTTGTCCCCGCAGCATTTCCGTTACGTTGGCGGTAGGAACTTTTTCAAGATTCTCCGATTTAATGGAAGCTACAGATCCGGTGAGGTCACTCTTTCGGGTCACCCCGTAACCGATCACCACAAGTTCATCGAGGAGAGCGGTATTTTCCCTCATGGTTATCTGGAGAGCGGTCCGGCCGTTGAGTGCTTCCGTCACGGCTTCATACCCCACATAGGTAAAGCGGAGAGAAGCATTGGCCGATACCACCTGTAAGGTAAAGTTTCCGTTGACGTCGGTCATTGCGCCTTTGCCCGTGGCCACCTCCGTTACCGATACCCCGATGAGCGCTTCGCCCTCAGCCGACAACACTTGCCCGGTAACCGTGAGGTTCTGGGCGGAAAGCAGATAGGCGGGGAGCATCAGCAGTACATAAAGGAAAGAAATGTACTTGTGTTTTTTCATTGTTCA
>JBEBRS010000156.1:0-7453 GCA_040394705.1 Leadbetterella byssophila | reverse complement strand
AAACCAGACGCCCCGCCGGAAACAAAGAAGGTGTTGTTTTTTATTTGCATTTTTTGATTTTGTTACCCTGTGCATGTAAATTTCTAAAAAACATGCATTATGAAAAACAATAAATTACCATCGTCCTTGTAAAAATACGGCAGATTAACTAAATCTTCAAAAATTACAATAGCCGACAGTTTCCCATCGGCTACAATTTTTGTTTTACCAAGAACTAAAATCGGATCAAAGATAAATTAGCCTCCATTATTGAAAATACGATGGAATGAGCGTAATTAAAGATTGTAGAAATTTTACTTCCATTTTCCATAAATCGCTTTGCTGCTAAAGCAATTTGTTGACAAAGTGTTTTGAACTCAAAACGATTTTATGGAAAAATTGATCTCATATCAAAACAATTTGCTGCGTCAGGTTAAGAACGATTGGTTCAGGTATCTGTATAACCGCATCCCGCTATGGCGGTTTGGGTTTTTATATTAACGCATCAATTCACCGGCGCCCCACTCCACACCGCCTTATGCGGCTGGATAAGCGACAGGCTTCCGTCTTTGTCTTCCGCCATCAAAATCATACCCTGAGATTCTACACCCATCATGGCCCGGGGAGCCAGGTTGGCAATGAAAGTGACTTGTTTGCCCACCATTTCCTCAGGTGAGAAATGCTCAGCAATACCGCTCAGGATCGTCCTTTTCTCGAAGCCGTCGTCTACCAGAAACTTCAGGAGCTTCTTGCTTTTCTTCATCGGCTCGGCCTCCAGGATCGTTCCTATACGGATATCCATTTTCGCAAAATCATCAAATTGGATCACCGGTTTCAGGGCCGGTACCGCTTTTCCTTCCAGTTCGTTCAATTTTTTAGAGTTTAAAAGTTTTTGTACCTGGGCCTCAATGGCCGCGTCTTCAATCTTCTCGAATAACAACTCGCCGGAAAGGATCTCCGTGCCGGCGGGTACCAGACCTTCCTGCCCCGCATCAGCCCACACCGGTGATTCTCCCCCAGTCTTCCAGTTGGTGCTATTGAGCTGGACATAGAGCTTTTTCGCCGTGAACGGGAGAAAAGGCTCCGAAACTATCGCTAATGTACCTGTGATCTGGGCGGCCACATTCATGATGGTGGCGACCCTTTCCGGGTTTTCCTTCCAGGCTTTCCAGGGTTCCGTATCCGCCAGGTACTTGTTGCCCAGGCGCGCCACTTCCATCATGCCTGCCAGGGCCTCCCTGAATTTGTACTGCTGAAGAGATTCCGCAATCTGCCCGGGGAGACCCGCCAGCACCTTTAACGCGTCGGTGTCTATCGCTTCCAGGGTGCCACTTTCCGGTACCTTCCCTTCAAAATATTTTTGGGTGAGCACCACCGTACGGTTCACAAAATTCCCGTAAATCCCTACCAGCTCCGAATTATTCTTCGTCTGGAAATCTTTCCACGTAAAATCATTGTCTTTGGTTTCCGGTGCATTGGCCGTCAGCACGTACCTTAACACGTCCTGCTTGCCCGGGAACTCCGCCAGGTACTCGTGCAACCACACTGCCCAGTTCCGTGAAGTGGAAATCTTGTCGTTTTCCAGGTTCATGAACTCGTTCGCCGGTACATTATCCGCCAGGATATAACTGCCTTCCGCCATACACATGGCCGGGAAAATAATGCAATGAAAGACAATATTATCCTTTCCTATAAAATTAATCAGCTTCGTCTCGGGATCCTTCCAGTAGTCTTCCCAGTTCTTGCCGGTTTGCTCTGCCCATTCGCGGGTCATGGAAATATAGCCGATCGGGGCGTCAAACCACACGTAAAGTACCTTGCCTTCGGCGCCCTCTACCGGTACTTTTATCCCCCAGTCCAGGTCGCGCGTCATGGCTCGGGGCTGCAAGCCTTGTTTCAGCCACGACTGGCATTGGCCGAACACGTTGGTCTTCCATTCCGTATGCGAATTCACGTATTTTTCAATTTCCGGCTGCATCTTATCGAGGGGCAGGTACCAGTTTTTCGTTTCCTTCATCACCGGTTTGGCGCCGGAGATGGTAGACCGCGGGTTAATCAGCTCGGTAGGAGAAAGGGAAGAACCGCACTTCTCGCACTGGTCGCCGTAAGCGCCGTCGTTATGACAAACCGGGCATTCTCCTACAATATAGCGGTCAGCCAGGAACTGATTCGCCGTTTCATCAAAGTACTGCTCCGTGGCAATTTCGTCGAAATACCCCTTGTCGTACATCGTCCGGAAAAACGCCTGCGAGGTCTCGTGGTGTATAGGCCGGCTGGTGCGGGAGTAAATATCAAAAGAAATCCCGAATTCTTCGAAAGAATCCTTGATGATTGCGTAGTATTTATCTACCACCTGCTGAGGAGTAACGCCCTCTTTCTTGGCCTTGATGGTAATGGGTACGCCGTGCTCATCCGTACCGCTGATAAAAGCCACATCTTCGCCTTTTGACCGGAGAAAACGTACAAAAATATCGGCCGGAATGTAGCATCCTGCCAGGTGGCCTATATGAATGGGGCCGTTCGCATAAATTAAAGCGGCCGTAACGGTGTATCGCATCGGATCTTGGTTTAAAGACACAAATTTAGCGGATTTAAACGGTTTCTGGATTTTGTTTACCGGAAGAATATCGGATAAACAAAGGAGAATCCCTATTTTTGAAAATATAATTATCCGTTTACCTGACTCTACCTTATGCAATTATCTATCCAGAACCTCAGTAAAACCTATAAAAATGGGGTGAAAGCCCTTGACGATGTATCCCTTGAAATCGGTGCGGGCATGTTCGGGCTGCTCGGGCCTAACGGTGCCGGGAAATCTACGCTGATGCGAACAGTGGCCACCCTTCAAAAGCCGGACTCAGGAGATATCGCTTTCGGCGAAATAGATGTATTAAAAGACCAGCTCAGCCTGCGTAAAGTGCTGGGATACCTGCCCCAGGAATTCGGGGTCTATCCGAATTTTTCCGCCGAAGACCTCCTCGATTATTTCGCCCGCCTCAAAGGCGTCAGCCAGAAAGCAGACCGCAAGAAACTCATACAGGAGGTGCTGGAAATCACCAACCTCTGGGAGGTGAGAAAGAAGAGTGTCAGCGGCTATTCCGGAGGAATGAAACAGCGCTTCGGCATTGCACAGTTGCTTTTAAATAACCCCAGGTTGATCATTGTGGATGAACCCACTGCCGGACTTGACCCGGCAGAGCGACATCGGTTTTTAAATGTTTTGCGCGAAATCGGTGCGAACCATACCGTTATTTTTTCCACGCATATTGTAGATGACGTACGCGAACTTTGCCATGAAATCGGGATCCTGAACGGGGGAAAAATTCTTTTTCGGGGCACACCTACAGAAGGCGAAACCGCACTCAAAGGCAAAATCTGGATGCGCATTATTGAACGCGACGATACAGAAGCGTTTATGAAGAATTTCAAGGTGCTATCTTCCAATTATAACCCCGATAATACTCTGAATATTCGGGTGTACAGTGAAGAACAGCCCAATGAGACCTTTGTGCCCGCCACACCTAATCTGGAAGATGTCTATTTTGTAGCACTGAAAAACGACACCATCTGATGCTGAAAACGATATTTTCTTTCGAAACAAAACGATGGTTCACCCAGCCCTCTTTCTACATCTATTTCGCGGTGTTCTTCCTGATCGGTTTCCTGGTGATGGCATCGGCTCTCGGTTATTTCGATGCTTTTAGCGTAACCACCACCTCCAATACGTATTATAATTCGCCCCTGGCCGTCAACGGCCTGATCAACGGCTTTTCCCAGTTGCTGAACTTCATTATCCCTACCGTGATTGGCGCCACGGTGTACCGCGACTACAAGTATAACGTACACAGCGTGCTGTATTCTTACCCCTTCAGCAAACGCGACTACCTGGCCGGGAAGTTTCTGAGCGGTATGCTGATCACGGTGATCATCTCCCTGGGTATCGGACTCGCTTTCATCATCGCCTCCGTTTTACCCTTCGCCAACCAGGACCTCATGGGGCCTTTCCGTTGGTGGGCCTTTGTGCAGAGTTATGTGCTCTTCGTTATCCCGAATATCTTTTTTATAGGCGCCGTCATCTTCCTCCTGGTAACCCTCACCCGCAATGTCTATATCGGTTTCATCTTCATTCTGATCTTGCTTATTCTTCAGATTGTGATCGGTACGTTGACTGAAAATATGGACGATAAATTCATTGCGGCACTGATAGAACCTTATGGCGAGCAGGCCCTGAGTTATGTCACCAAATACTGGTCTATCGAGGAACAGAATGTAAACGATATCCCGTTTCACAAAGCTATCCTGCTCAACCGGCTCATCTGGGTAAGCCTGGGAATTGTGGCCCTGGTGATCGCCTACATGACGTTTTCTTTCTCTCAGTCGCCGGTAAGCCTATTACGTAAGAAGACCGGGGAAAGAGTGACCAAAGAAAATTTCCAAAGCGTATTCCGGATCAACCTGCCAACGGTCACCTTTGATTTTTCCTTTGCCCAAAACCTCAAAACCGCCTTTAGCCTGGCCCGTTTGGAGTTTCGTTCCATCGTGAAAAACTGGGTGTTTATTTCTATTGTGGCGGTGCTGTTCCTGTTTGTGGCTATCACAGGATATACATTGGGGGAAGAAATTCTGGGTACAAAGACCTATCCCGTTACCTGGAAAGTATTGAACGGCATTAGTGGTCAGTTTGTGTTCTTCGGGCAGATACTTGTGTTTCTTTTTGCGGGAGTACTCATACAGCAAGCGGCCACTCACCGCATGGATCTTCTCGTAAATTCTACCCCCATACCCAATTGGGTGCTGCTTTTTTCCAAATTTCTGGCACTTTTGGGAATGTGTGTGGTGCTTATGTTTACCGCTATTGTAGCGGGTATGCTGGTGCAGGCGTATTACGGCTATTACCATTTTGAGCCAGGCGTATATTTCAGGGAGCTGCTGGGATTCCGTATGATTAATTTCCTTATATTAATTGTACTTGCCTTGTTCGTGCAGTCGTTTTTCCGGAATTATATGCTGGGTTTCATCGTCCTGATCGTAGTCATGATGATCCCTTTGGGCCTGCGAAAAATAGGGGTGGAATTACCGGTTTTCCACTTTAACTCTGCTCCGGGTGTTTCGTATTCCGATATGAACGGATTCGGCAGTTTTCGGGGGCATCTGATCTGGAAATTCTACTGGCTGTTGTTCTGCGGGATGCTGTACGGCTGTACGCTGCTTTTCTGGCGGCGGGGTATTCTTTCAGGCGTGAAAGAACGCCTCCAGACGGCCCTTTCGCGTCTCCGGTGGCCGGTGGCAGTTCCCATGCTGGTTAGTTTGGCTGCTTTCGCGGTTCTTGGTAGGGCTTTGTATCACCAGATTGCCGTAGTAAAGCCCTTTTATACGAGTCAGGAACAGGAAAAAAGAAATATAGATTACGAGAAGCAGTATAAGAAATACGAAGATACACCCCAACCCAGAATTACTGATGTCCGGGTGGAAATGCATATTTTTCCGAAGGAGAGAAATTACCAGGCAACTGCTTATCTGACGCTGGTGAATAAGGCAACGCGGCCGATCGATTCCCTGATTCTGGATTACGGAAAAAACCTGAGAACTATTCTTTTTGATCAGCCCGCCTCGCCTGTTCTCGACGATACATCGATGAGGTTCCGGATATACCGGCTGGGAAGTCCGCTAATGCCGGGAGACTCGCTACAGGCAACTATCCGGGTTGAAAATGCCCGGAATACCTGGCTGGCCGATGAGTCGCCCGTGCTGGAAAATGGTACGTTTATTAATAATTTCGAGCTGTTTCCGGCTTTTGGATATCAGGAGTCGGCGGAGATTCAAGACAATGATATCCGGAAGAAATACGGCCTTGAAGACCGGGAAAGAATGGCGGAACCAACCGATGAGAAGGCCCGCCGGAATAACTACATTTCCAGCAATGCCGACTGGATAAATTTTGAAGCTACGGTGAGTACATCGGAAGATCAGATCGCGATTGCGCCGGGGTATCTCCAAAAGGAATGGGTAGAAAACGGACGGAAGTATTTCCATTACAAAATGGACAAGCCTATCCTGAATTTCTATGCCTTTAATTCGGCCCGTTACGATGTGAAAAGGGAAAAATACAAGGACGTGAACCTGGAAATCTATTACCAGAAAGGACACGAGTACAACCTCGACCGGATGATCACTTCCCTGAAACACTCCCTCGATTACTACACGGAAAATTTCAGTCCCTACCAGCACCGCCAGATAAGAATTGTGGAGTTTCCGCGTACTGCCGGCAGCTTTGCCCAATCGTTTCCCAATACAGTACCGTATTCAGAAGGGGTGGGTTTTATTGCCTGGGTAGATGAAGATAAACCCAATGCGGTGGATTATCCGTATTCCATTACTGCGCATGAGCTGGCCCATCAGTGGTGGGCTCACCAGGTGATCGGGGCTAATGTGAAAGGTGCTACGCTGATGTCGGAGTCGCTCTCTGAATACAGCTCTTTAAGGGTATTGGAAAAACGCTACGGCAAATTCCAGATGCGGAAATTCCTGAAAGATGCCCTGGATAAGTACCTGCTGGGCCGGGCTGCCGAATGGAAAAGCGAAAACCCGCTGATGTACAATGAAAACCAGCAGTATATTCATTACCAGAAAGGTTCGCTGGTGCTGTATGCCCTGAGTGATTACCTGGGCGAGAAGTATTTCAACGATATTCTGAAAGGATACATCCGGGAAGTGGCCTTCCAGGAGCCGCCCTATACTACCTCTCTGGAATTTGTGGAGCATATTCGCCGGGCTACGCCTGACAGCCTGCAATACCTTATTCATGACATGTTCGAGACCATCACACTCTACAACAACAAGATAGAGAAAGTGACGTCTACTGAACTGCCCGGTGGAAAATATCAGGTAGACATTGAGTTTAAAGTGGCCAAATACCGTACCGATCAGAAAGGGAAGCGGATCTACGAAGATGCCGCCGGCAAAACACTTAGTGAGGGTACGGGCAAAAAGGACCTCAAGTCTTTGCCCCTTGCCGATTACGTGGAAGTAGGGGTGTTTGGAGAGAAGCAGAAAAAGGGCAATTACGAATACGATAACGAAATTTACCTGAAGCGGTACCGCATCGATAAGATTTCCAACAAAATTTCAGTAATTGTCAACGAAAAACCGGTGGAAGTAGGGGTAGACCCTTACAACAAACTCATCGATACGGATTCCAACGATAATCGCCGGGGGATTTAAATTTGTGCTGATCTGGGGGATCTGTGAGGTAAAATAAATGCCCGCATTTCTCCCACAGATCAACACAGATGATAATATTTAACTTCTATAAATCCCCCGTAGAGGCTGAACGATAGGCTCTTGCAGAACCCCTTCTCCTGCATCAGTGTTTCTATAGGCGGTAATGCGTTTACCGGTACATCGGCTGTGATACGGAAAAAGAGGTACATGGACTTTAATAAGATTTTCTGCCAGGCAACGGGTCTTTCAGGGT
>JBEBRS010000155.1:0-7480 GCA_040394705.1 Leadbetterella byssophila | reverse complement strand
TTTTACTCATGAAAATCTATATGCGGATATTGGGTTTCGCCGGAAACCTGAGAAATTTTATTGCACCCTTCGCTTTCTTTTCGCTGATTGCCGGGGTGTTCGGGGTATTGAATCTGGCCCTGCTCAAACCTTTGTTAGACGTGCTTTTCGACCAGATCAGCCCGGACAAAATGCAGGCTATCCTGGCAAGTGAGCCCCAATGGTATGACCTGATCGGGCATTTTTACAAGGGATTCGCAGAAAATGCCATGGAAAACGGCAAACTCGCCACCCTTCGCTTCGTGGTTTTCGCGGTGATTCTGGCCAGTCTTATCAATAATGCGTCCCGGTACCTGAGCGTGAGGGTGTTGGAGAGGTTCAAGACCTCTATGATCGCGAATCTCCGCAACCGGGTGTTCGCGCACACCCTGGGCCTTCACCTGGGTTTCTTTACGAACGAGAAGAAAGGGGAGCTTATGTCGCGTATCACAGGCGATGTGCAGGAGGTGGAAAACTCCATTGCCAGTTCCTTTTCCGCCATGATCAAAGAAAGCATTTCCCTGGTGTCTTTTATTGTAGCCCTGGTAGCGCTTTCCTGGAAGTTATCGCTTTTCGCCCTTTTGCTGGTCCCCGTTATTTCCGGTTTCCTGGCGTATATGATCAAGCGGCTGAGAACCGACGCCACCGACAGCCAGCAGCGTCTGAGCAATATCGTGAGCGTAATGGAAGAGGCTTTCGGGAGTATGCGTGTGGTGAAGGCCTTCCGGGCAGAAAAGTATGTGTCCGGCAAGTTTTCCGTGGAAAATGAACAATACCGCCGGGCCGTTTACGGCTATTCGAAGAAGCGGGAGCTGGCCAGTCCGTTTTCCGAGTTTTCGGGCGTCACCGCCGTGGCGGGTCTGCTGTATTTCGGCGGAGCCATGATCCTGAACCAGACGGGCGGTCTGGAGGCCTCGGATTTTATTACTTTTATCGCCCTGTTCTCCCAGATTACCCGCCCGGCGAAAGAGATCTCGAACGCCTTCGGACAGGCCCAGCGGGGCATTGTGGCGGGTACGCGTATTCTGGAGCTGATGGACAAAGAGGTAGAGATACCGGAAGGTACCCGGGACATGAAGTTTGAAGAGGAAATTGTGTTTGATAAGGTGCACTTCTCCTATAATCAGGAGAGGGAAATCCTGAAAGATGTGAATTTCAGGATACCGAAAGGGCATACGGTAGCCCTGGTGGGTGCCTCGGGAGGCGGGAAATCTACGCTGGCCGACCTGCTGATCCGTTTTTACGATGTGCCCCGGGGAAGTATTCCCGTTGACGGCGTGAATATCAAAGACCTGAAACAAGACAGTCTCAGGGCGGGAATGGGCGTGGTGACCCAGGAACCCATGCTGTTTAACGATACCATCGCCCAGAATATAGCCTTCGGCCGGGACGTGTCGGAAGAGGAAATTATCCGGGCGGCTACCATTGCGAACGCACACTCTTTTATCATGGCCCAACCCCAGGGGTACCAGACGAACATCGGCGACCGGGGCTCAAGGCTTTCCGGCGGACAGAAACAGCGCCTGTCTATCGCCCGCGCCATTGTGCAGAACCCGCCCGTGCTGATCCTGGATGAGGCTACCTCGGCCCTGGATACCGAATCGGAAAAACTGGTTCAGGATGCGCTGACTGCCTTGATGAAAGACCGGACCACCCTGGTGGTGGCCCACCGCCTGAGTACTATCCAGAATGCAGATCAGATCCTGGTGATCAATCACGGACAGGTGGTGGAGTCGGGTACCCACGCTGAACTGATGCAGAAAGAAGACGGGTATTACCGTAAACTGGCGGGGATGCAAGAGCTGTAAAGGTACATTTTTGAAGGGAAAGGGTAAAATTTAGGGGTAGTAAACAATTTATCCTCCCGAAAAGAGTTTATTTTTACGAAAAAAACAGGAATTAATATGTACGTAGTAAAGAAATGGACCGCGCTGATGCTTTTGGCGGTGGGTGTAGGATTCACTTCCTGTGAAACGCTGACGGAAGTCTCTAAGATCAAAGACGGAGACGACGATAATGGAACCGGAACCCTGCACGACTCCAATAACGGAGTAAGTAATCAGACCGTGAATAACTGGATCTATGACAACATGAACGCCTATTATTTATGGGGCGATAAGATGGCTACAAAAGCCAATACGAACCTCGGTCAGGACCCGGATCGGTATTTCGCTTCCCTTCTGTACGATTACGGAAATACCGACCGCTTTTCGTGGATTGAGGAAGATGCCGAGGAGCTGGTGAAAAGCCTGAACGGCATCACTACCTCGGCCGGATTCAGCTACACGCCGTTTTACGCAGGTACAAACGCCAAGGATGTGGTTTTTGCGGTACGCTACAGCATCAAAGACTCTCCGGCGGCCAAGGCTGGCCTTACACGGGGCGATATTATTACCAAAGTAAACGGGGTAACGATAGATACCCTCAATTATCGTACCATTCTTAGTCCGGAAAGTCTGGCCTTTACTTTGGGGGAACGTTCGGGTACGACCTTTGTATCTACCAACCGCACGGTTTCCCTGACCAAGGCAGAGATACAGAATTACCCCGTACATTTCAGTAAAATTATAGAAGCCGGCAGCAAGAAGGTCGGTTACCTGGTGTACAACCAGTTTATCCCAGGTGTCGGTTCTAACGGGCAGTTTGATAATGAGCTGCGGGCGCTCTTCGGGGAGTTCAAGGCGGCGGGGGTAAGTGAACTTATCCTGGACCTCCGTTTCAACGGGGGCGGGTATATCAGTTCATCGGATGTGCTGAGTTCCCTTATTGTGAAAGACCTTAAGCCGGGTACGCTGATGAGCAAGCAGATCTGGAGCGAAAACGCAAAAAAGATCTTCAATGAGCCGGAGTCGAGCTATGAAAGCTACTGGCGGAGTGAACCGAATAACCTGGGGAGCCTGAACCGGGTATTTGTGCTGACCTCCAGCGGTACGGCTTCTGCGAGTGAGCTGGTGATTAATAACCTGAAGCCTTTTATGGAGGTGATTCTGGTAGGAGGAAATACCTACGGAAAGGATGTGGGCTCTATCAGTATAACGGACGAAAGAAATAATTACCGGTGGAAATGGGGTCTTCAGCCCATTGTATTGAGAACGGTGAATGCGGTGGGAGAAGCAAACTACGGTACCAAATCAGGGTTTACGCCCGATTACCCGGTGAACGACAATACCCTGCCTTACCTGCCCTTCGGTGACCCTTCGGAAACCCTCCTGAAAGTGGCTTTGGAGAAAATTACGGGTACTACCGCCGTGGCCGGGGCGCGGACCGCGGCGGGTTTGACCCTTCCGGCGCTGGAAAAAGGCGGTGGTTTTGACAACCCCCGGAACAATGTCCGGGATATGTACGTGGACAAGCAGTAAGGCCCGGAAGGGGGGCGAAAAAAAATATATTTCATTGCTTTGACAACAAATTTTATTGTTAACTTGCAGATCATTAAACATCTTCGAAATGGCAACACAAACACAGGCCTTCACTATCACCAGGGCTGAAAAAAGTAGGATAGACCAGTTAGACCCGCAAAATATTGTCTTTGGTTCTCTATTTACCGACCACATGCTGGTGGCCGATTACGTGAACGGAGAATGGCAGACCCCGGAGATACTACCGTACGGAAAAATGGAATTTACGCCGGCGCTGGCGTCTATTCACTACGGTCAGTCGATTTTTGAGGGAATGAAAGCATTCAAATCCGAAGCCGATGAAGTGTTTATGTTCCGTCCCCTGGAAAACTTCAAACGTTTTAATATTTCCGCGGAGCGCATGAGCATGCCCGCGGTTCCGGAAGAAATTTTTATGGGCGGGCTGGAAGAGCTGTTGCGTTTAGATGCGGCTTGGGTGCCGAAAGGAGGGGACAATTCCCTGTACCTTCGTCCGTTTATGTTTGCTACCGACGAGTACCTGGGGGTTCGTACCGCGCTGAATTACCGGTTTATGATCATCATGAGTCCCGCGGGTACCTATTATTCCAAGGCGCCTAAGGTGAAGGTGGAAAAAGAGTTTATACGTGCCGCTCCCGGCGGAGTGGGTTTTGCCAAATGTGCGGGAAATTACGCGGCTTCCCTGTACCCCGCGAAGCTGGCTGCCGACGAGGGCTACACCCAGCTGCTGTGGACAGACGCCTTGGAGCATAAATATTTCGAGGAGTCAGGTACCATGAACGTGGTATTTGTACAAGACGGGAAGATTATCACGCCGGCGGTGAGTTCCACTATTCTGAAAGGAACCACCCGTGAAGCCCTGCTTCAGATTGCCAAAGACAAAGGGTATGAAGTAGAAGAAAGACGGGTGTCAGTAGAAGAAATTATTGAAGGATTACGAAACCGGTCGGTAACGGAAGTTTTCGGAGTAGGAACCGCCGTGGTGGTGTCGCCGTTTTCGGCGGTAGGCTATGAAGGCGAAGACCTGCTTCTGCCGGAAGTGACGGACTCGTCGGTTTCTCAGATTCTTAAGACCTCCCTGAATAATATCCGTACCGGAAAAGAAGAAGACAAGTACGGCTGGGTTTGGAGGGTATAATCCGGATCTTTTTATGTATGTTTGTAAGGCTGTCCGAAAGGGTAGCCTTATTTTTTATACACCGCGGGAAACCCGAACAGGTATCGCGCGGTAAAACGCCATAGTGATGAGAACATTATTTTTACTCCTCTTATTTTTTCAGGTTTCCGCCCAGGAAAAGGTACACCTGAGAGTGAACCAGGTAGGTTATTTACCGGATGATGCCAAAGTGGCCCTCCTGTTTTCCAAAGCTCCCGTGAAGCAGAAAGTACGGCTGGTGGAAGCGGAAACCGGAAAGCCGGTGGCAACCCTGCCGTTGAAGAAAATAACCCACGGCAACTGGGGCGTTTTCGATTATTACTATGAAGCGGATTTCTCTAAAGTGACCAAGGCCGGCCGGTATTACCTGGAGACCCGGGAAAGCGGTGAGCGCTCGGCGACGTTCCCCATCGATAAAGGGGCCTATACGGGCCATCAGGAAACCCTGTTGACGTTTATGCGCCAGCAGCGGTGCGGGTATAATCCGGCTCTGGATGTGTATTGCCACGGGCAGGACGGCTACAGTTTTTACGGACCGATGAAAGACACTACGTTTGTAGACGTGAGCGGGGGCTGGCACGACGCGGGCGATCAGCTGAAATACCTGATTACGTCGAGTTACGCCACGGCACACATGTTAAAAACCTGGGAACTCTACCCGGAGAAATTCAAGGATGAGGTAGACGCGATGGGGAAGCCGGGGGCGAACGGGATACCGGATATCCTGGACGAGGCGAAATGGGGACTCGACTGGATGCTGAAGATGCATCCTACGCCGCAGACGCTGGTACACCAGGTGGCGGATGACCGTGACCACAAGGGGTATAAGATGCCGGACAACGACAATTCGGATTACGGATGGGGCGCCAACAGTTTCCGGCCTGCGTATTTCGCGAACGGGGAGCCGCAAGGGCTGAGCCAATACCAGTCGTCGGCCACCGGACTGGCCAACCTGGCGGGGCGGTGCGCGGCGGCGTTTGCTATAGCGGCGCGGGTGTGGAAATACGACGCGGCTTTCGCGGAGCGTTGCCGCGACGCGGCCCAAAGTGTTTATGCGCTGGGCAGAACGAAAGAGGGCTATCAGCAGGGAAATTCGTATAGCGCGCCGTACCGGTACAACGAAGATACCTGGAACGACGATATGGAATGGGGCGCGGCCGAAATGTACCTGCTTTTCCGGGAGCCGGAATACCTGGAGCAGGCCAAGCAGTACGCCCTGAGAAGCAATACGGCCGACTCGTGGACGGTGAAAGATACCACAGACCATTACCGTTTGTACCCTTTCCTGAATTTCGGGCATTATGTGCTGCACGGTTTGGTAGATCAGGATTTTCAGAAGAAGCTGGAATCGTACTATGAAGCGGGCATTGAATATACGCGGGCGCGGGCGGTGAAAACGCCGTATACCATTGGAGTACCCTTCATCTGGTGTTCGAATAACCTGGCCACCAGCCTGACGGCCCAGATTATTTTGTACGAAAAGATGGTAGGCCCTCGCAAAAAGGAGGTCTACAGCCGCTACCTGGCCTTGCAGCGCGACTGGCTGTTCGGACGAAACCCCTGGGGAACTTCCATGTTTACAGGAATTCCGGAACATGGAGAACACCCCCGGGAAGTGCATACCAGCCTGTACGCCCTGAAAAAAATGGAAATTCCCGGTGGACTGGTTGACGGACCGGTGTACGCCTCCATTTACAATAATCTGATCGGTATTCACCTGGTATACCCCGATGAATTCGCGGAGGTACAAAACCATTTTGTGGTGTACCATGACGACCTGGGCGATTACAGCACCAATGAACCTACAATGGACGGCACCGCCGGGGCCCTGCTGATGATGGCCCATTTTAGCCAATAAGTGAGTTTACGGTAGTTTTTGTACAGAGTACCTGTATTTTAGGCCCGATACATGCGTATATTTGCGGCATGGTAGAACACTCCTTCTTTACGGAAAACTCCGCTGAACTAACCCGCTTTTTGTCGTGGCTGGAGAATGACCCCGCTATTGTGATTACTTTCCATCAAAACCCTGACGGGGATGCCTACGGTTCTTCTCTGGGGCTCCGGTTTTTTCTGGAAAGTAAGGGGCTTCGGCGAATCACCCTGGTGAGTCCTACAGAACCCGCCGAGTACCTGAAATGGATGCCCGGAGGGTGCGATGTAGTGGTGTGGCAGGAGGGCGTGACGAATTCCCTCATCGCGGGTGCCGATCTTATTTTTTGCCTCGATTTTTCCTCGGCTTCCCGCTTAAAAGACATGAAAGAAGCGGTGCTGAATGCGTCTGCGCCCGTGGTGATTATTGACCACCACGAGCAGCCGGAAAGTTTCGGGGAGATGTACTACTGGAATGTAAAGGCCTCTTCTACCTGTGAACTGGTTTACCGTATGATTGCCGACCTGGGGCAGACAGATCACATTGGCCGCGCCTGTGCCGTCAGCCTTTACACGGGACTGCTGACCGATACCGGCTCTTTTCGTTTTGACTCTACCACCCCCACCGTACACCGGATTGCAGCCGAACTGCTGGAAAAGGGCGTGAATCCCGCGGAAGTACACCGTAGTCTTTTTGACCATAATCCCCTGGAAAAATTGCAGTTTCTGGGCTATGTTTTAAGCAATAAACTGACCTATCTTCCGGAATTCAGAGTGGTTTATATGGCGATTTCCGAAGAAGAATTAAAGCGATTTAATTCCAGAAATGGCGATACGGAAGGACTGGTTAATCAAGGTTTAAGCATTTCAAATGCCGTGATGTCAGTACTTTTTACCGAAAAGGAAGGCCAAATCCGCATCTCTTTCCGCTCGGTCCATGACCTGTCGGTAGCCGATTTCGCCCGGGAACATTTTGATGGGGGAGGTCATAAAAATGCGGCTGGTGGGAGAAGTCAATTATCTTTGAATGAAACTGTTGAAAAATTCCTAACTTTGC
>JBEBRS010000154.1:0-7486 GCA_040394705.1 Leadbetterella byssophila | reverse complement strand
TGAAAATAATTCCCTGTCAATGCTTACTTGTTTAAAATATAATTTTGTTTATTGCGGAGAGTAATATAATTTACCCTTTTAAAATACAAAAGTAATAACTATGCAAGAACGAAACATCAATTTTTATTCTCATATTCTGGGCAAAAATCTGCGCCTTCAGATTATCGGGCATTGGGGGTATCCGGTATTGATGTTTCCTACCTCAATGGGATCTGTGAGCCAGAACAAAGATATGGGGCTGATTAGCAGCGTTAAATCCTGGATAGACGAAGGGAAAATAAAGACGTACAACATTGAAACCATTGATTTTGAAAGTTTCTATGGAAAGAACATTTCCCCGCATGACCGGGCTTACAATTATGAACTGTATACCCGCTTCCTGATCAGTGAACTGGTGCCCAAGATACAGGAAGAAAACCACGTGCACCGGATAGGCCTGGCGGGTTGTAGCTTCGGAGCGTACCATGCGGTGAATTTCGCATTTAAAAACCCGGATATCACCAATTTTGTGATTGGTATGAGCGGGTCTTACGATATCAGCAGTTTTATGAAGGGATACCACGATAATAATGTGTACTTCAATAACCCGGTGGACTTCATGCCCAATGCGGAATCGTGGAAATTTAACCACATGAAGATTGTACTGGGTACATCCGATTGGGATATCTGCCGGAACGAAACCCTTCGGTTTTCAGAAATTCTGAAACAGAAGGGCATCGGGCACTGGTACGATGAAAAGAAATGGGCGAAGCACGACTGGCCTCTATGGAATATGGCTTTTCCCGAGTATCTTGGAACTGTTTTGCATTGAGTTTTCATTTTTTAACACCATAAACGTATGAAAAAAGTAGGGATATTGTTCGGCATGGAAAATACCTTTCCATGGGCTTTTATTGACAAAGTGAATGAAAAAACGGGTAAAAAAGATATTGTGGCCGAACCCGTGCAGATCGACAAGGTAGAACAGGGTGTTCCTACGGATTACGCGGTTATTTTTGACCGTATTTCACAGGACGTGCCTTTCTACAGGGCGTATCTGAAAAATGCCGCTTTGAATGGGGCTGCTGTGGTAAACAATCCCTTCTGGTGGAGTGCCGACGAGAAATTTTTCAACAACTGCCTGGCCATTAAACTCGGAATTCCCGTACCCAAAACCCTTTTGTTGCCCTCCAAGGAGCGCCCCACCGATACTTCGGATCAGTCGTTTCGAAATCTCGTGATGCCTATGGACTGGCAGTATATGCTGGAACGGGTAGGTTTTCCGGCTTACATGAAGCCCCATGCGGGAGGAGGCTGGAAAAGTGTGTACAAAGTGGAAAGTCCGGACGACCTTTGGGCCAAACACGGTGAAACCGGACAACTTGTGATGCTGCTCCAGGAAGAGATTGTATTTACCGATTATTACCGGTGCTACTGCATCGGCGGGAAATACGTACACATTATGCCGTATGAACCCCGTAATCCTCACCACCTGCGTTACGCTACCCAGCCCAAAACCCAGGGGGATGCCCACAAAAAATTAATGGCCACCATTACGGATTATGTGCTGAAACTGAACCAGGCCCTGGGCTATGACTTCAATACCGTGGAATTCGCTGTGCGCGACGGTATTCCGTACGCCATAGATTTTTGTAACCCGGCACCCGATGCGGATATTAACTCCGTGGGCCAGGCCAACTTTGAATGGGTAGTAGAAAACGCCGCTACTTTTGCTATTGAAAAGGCCGGAAGCCATAAACCCGGACAAAATAACTGCACCTGGGGCACGTTTGTTTCCCAAGCTTCTGCCGCACCACTTGCTAAAGAAGAGAAACCGAAGAAAGTTGCAACGAAAAAAAGCAAATAGCCATGGGACTGTTTACCCTGGGGATTGAGGAAGAGTTTCAGACCATCGATCCCGAAACCAGAGAGCTGAAAAGCCACATGTCTAAAATCGTGGAGGGCGGACGGGTCGTTCTTCAGGAAAGGATCAAGCAGGAAATGCACCAGGCCGTGGTGGAAATGGGAACCAACATTTGCACCAACATCCGGGAAGCCCGCCAGGAAGTGACTTTTCTCCGTCAGAAACTTTTGGAACTGGCAGATAACCAGGGACTAAAGATAGTGGCAGCGGGTACGCATCCTTTCTCCGACTGGCAGCACCAGTTGATTACGGAAGACGACCGGTACAACAAGCTGATCGATGAAATGCGTGACGTGGCACGGGGTAACCTGATCTTCGGACTTCATGTACACGTGGGCATCGACGATAGAAATGACGCCATCCGCATCATGAACCAGCTGCGTTATTTTCTGCCCCACGTTTTCGCCTTGTCTGTAAACTCGCCTTTCTGGTGCGGAAGAAATACCGGGTTTCACTCGTACCGGGCCAAGGTATTTGATAAGTTTCCCCGTACGGGTATTCCCGAACATTTTGAAAGCGCTTCGGAGTATGACGACTATGTAAAACTGCTGATCAAAACGGGATGTATTGATAACGGGAAAAAGATATGGTGGGACTTGCGCCTTCACCCGTTCTATCCTACTATTGAGTTCCGGATCTGCGACGTACCCATGCGGGTAGATGAAACCATTTGCCTGGCTTCTATTATGCAGGCCCTGGTGGCCAAGCTCTACTCATTGAAGGAAAAGAACCTCAGCTACCGAACCTATCCCAAGTACCTCATCAATGAAAATAAGTGGAGAGCAGGCCGTTATGGTATTCACTCCAAGTTGATTGACTTTGGAATAGAAGGGGAGTTGCCCTATGCGCAGCTGGCCGATGAACTCCTGGAATTTATCTGGGATACCGGTGTACAGCTGGGATCAACCGAAGAAATAAGCTATATCAGCACCATCATGCGAAACGGTACCGGCGCAGACAGACAATTGAGGGTGTACGAAGAGACCGGCAGCTTCAATGCCGTAGTAGATTATATGATAGAGGAAACGAAGTTCGGACTTTGACCGGTTTGGGTTTGGCTGATTTTTTTCCGAAATTTGCAGGACAGACCAATGGTAAAGAAGAGTATGGGCAATTTTAAAATAGGAGTTCTGGACTTGAATAACGGAGCCCCTAATGAAGGTATGCGTTGCATTAAGTACCTGATCGAAGAGTTCTTTATGCGCAAAGAACTGGAGACCGATTACCAGGTGTTTGATGTAAGGCAGGGCGATAAACTGCCCGACTATGATGCGTTTGATGTATATATCTCTTCAGGAGGACCCGGTAGCCCTATTCTGGAAGGGACCCAGTGGGAGCAGGATTACTTTGCTCTGGTAGCAGATATACTGGAACATAACCGGAAAAGTGCCGAGAAGATTTATTTTTTCGCTATTTGTCATTCTTTCCAGCTGCTGGTGCAATACTTTCGCCTGGCAGAGATTACCCGGCGGAAATCCACCTCTTTCGGGGTAATGCCGATGCATGTGCTGGAAGGGGAAGAGAATGAACCCCTTTTCAAAGGACTGGAAAACCCGTTTTGGGCGGTAGACTCCCGCGATTTTCAGGTGGTTCAGCCAAACGACGACCGTTTTGAGGCCATGGGCGCGCGAATTCTCTGCCTGGAGAAAGAAAGACCTTATGTAGATCTGGAGAGGGCTATTATGGCGATCCGCTTTAGCGATGAACTTTTTGGAACCCAGTTCCACCCGGAAGCCGATGCGGAAGGTATGCACCGTCACTTTCAAAAAGAGGATAAGAAAAATGCAGTAATTGAAAACTTCGGAGAGGAGAAATTCCAGAATATGCTGGAATCGCTTGAAGATCCGGATAAGATTATGCTCACCGAGTCGGTCATTATTCCATCTTTCCTGGAAATTGCTTTTCAACATAAGCCCGAACTGCAATGGTCAGAGAAATAAGACAGCGCTTTAACGACTCATTTTCTACAGGGAAATACGAACAAATGATCCGGGAAATCCATACTGAATTTCCGGATATGCTGGATTTCAGGGTGGCAGAATCACCGGTATTTTTGGGCCGTGACCTGAAAGCCAAAATTTTGACCGCTTTTAACGATATTGTCGACCAGATCAGAAAGCCGGATTATCTTTCCCGCACCGATAGAGCTATTCCGACGAATATGTGGGTGGAAAATGAAAACCCTGTGCCGGGTTGTCTGGCAGTAGATTTTGCCATTACGCTGGGAGAAAGCGGGGAATATGAGCCCCAGCTGATAGAACTTCAGGGTTTTCCTTCTCTTTTTGCGTACCAGAGTTACCTGGCCGGTAAATTCCGGAAATTCTTCGATGCAGACCGGGGTTATTCCGAGTTCTTTAACCGCCTGAATACCATGAATTATATCCGGGAAATGAAAGATTTCCTGGTAGGAGATTCGGCAGCGGAAAATACTGTCTTGCTGGAAATTTTTCCGGAACAACAAAAAACCCGGCTTGACTTTGCATTGACCCGGAAGTTGTGGGGAATCGAGCCGGTGTGTATTACCCGGGTCAGGAATGCAGGCAATGAGCTGTACTACGAAAAAGACGGTAAGAAAATTACCATAGAGAGAATCTATAACCGCCTGATTATGGATGATCTGGAGCGTAATTTTCCGGATCTGAAGCTGGATGTGGATTTGAATAAGGCCTCCGGTGTACATTGGGTTTCTCACCCCAACTGGTTTTACCGGGTTTCAAAATTCAGTTTGCCCTTATTTAAATCCAGGTATATTCCTGAAAGCATATACCTTTCTGATCTGAAGGAAGTGCCGGAAGATCTGGAGAATTATGTATTGAAGCCCCTGTTCAGCTTTGCGGGTGCCGGTGTGATTATTGATGTACGTGCTAAGGATCTGGCGGCTATAAAAGACCCGGAAAATTATCTTTTGCAGAAAAAGATAGCGTATGCCCCTTGTATAGAAGACATTCGGGGAGAAAAGATAAAATGCGAAGTTCGATTGCTGGCCATCTGGCCTGACGGAGCGGACCGCCCCAAACTCATGACCAACCTGGCCCGGCTAAGCCGCGGAAAGATGATTGGTGTAGACTTCAATAAAGATTTTGACTGGGTAGGGGGAAGTGTAGGATTCTATGAAACCAACTGATGAATTTAAGACAGCTTTTTTTAAGTAACCTTGCTCAGACCTCCCAATTTCCTTTAGCCCTGGAATTTCCCTTCGCGGAAGGCAGCTATTTGTATGACCGGGATGGGAAAAAATACCTCGACCTGATATCCGGGATTTCTGTAAGTAATGTAGGACACCGGCATCCGCGGGTAGTAGGCGCCGTGAAAGACCAGGTGGATCGCTATATGCACCAGATGGTTTACGGGGAGTTTGTGCAGTCGCCCCAGGTGCTGCTGGCTTCTGCATTAGTAAAAACCCTGATTCCCACCCATCGGGGCCAGGAGATCGACAATGTGTTTTTTACCAATTCGGGGGCAGAGGCGGTAGAAGGGGCCATGAAGCTGGCCAAACGCTATACGGGAAAAAGTGAGATTATCGCCTGCCGGAATTCTTACCACGGTTCTACACAGGGAGCTTTGTCTTTGGGAGAAGAGCATTTCCGGAGGAATTACCGTCCCCTTCTGCCGGATATTGGTAAAATAGAGAGGAACAATCCGGATAGTATTGCAGGGGTAAGCGATAAGACGGCAGCGGTAATTATTGAACCCATAGGTGCGGAGTCGGGCGTACGGGTAACCGATCCTGCATTTATGGCTGCGCTGGCTCAAAAATGCCGTTCCACGGGAACCTTACTTATTTATGATGAAATACAGACCGGACTCGGTAGGACTGGGTACACCTGGGCAGCGGAGAAGTTCGGTTTTTCAGCTGATATCGTACTGTCGGCCAAGGCTTTAGGTGGAGGGCTTCCTCTGGGAGCATTTATGGCACCGAAAGAAATAATGGACGTTTTAACCGAGAACCCGATTCTGGGACACATCACTACCTACGGGGGAAATCCGGTTTCCTGTGCGTCGGGATTAGCCAGCCTGGAGGTGCTTCAAACGGAGGTAGACCTGGGGGAGGTGCGGAGAAAAGGAGAGCGTATTCGCCGTATTTTTGAAAGACACCCTGCGGTGAGAGAGGTCAGGGGCGAAGGACTGATGTTATCGGCTGAGTTCAAAGATTTTCCTACTCTGAAGCGATATATCGACCGATACATTACCTTAGGTGTAATCACCGACTGGTTTTTGTATTGCGACAATTCTATGCGGATAACACCGCCTTTGACCATTCGGGATGAGGAGTTGGATGAGTTAGAGGAAATTGTACTGTCTGTGAGGGAAGAATGAAAAGTATTTGCGGCTGCGAGCCCGGCTTGTTTACCGGGCTCACAAGCGCAAATGGTTTATATTGCCGCGTCCAGCTTCTGAACCAATACATGTTTGGGTACCGCGCCTACAATCTTATCTACCAGTTCACCGCCTTTGAAAATCATTAAAGTAGGAATGGAACGTATGCCAAATTGGGCAGGGATGGCGCTGTTTGCATCTACATCCATTTTCCCAACTACGGCCTTTTCACTGTATTCACCCGCGATTTCTTCTACCACTGGGCCTATCATTTTACAGGGTCCGCACCATTCGGCCCAAAAATCTACTAAAACAGGCTTGTCAGAATTTATTACATCCTGAAAGTTGTTGTCTGTAATTTCTATTGCGTTTTTCGCCATTTTTACAATTATTTATTTTACTGAAATTAAAACAAACAAAAGAGAGGGTTTAGTTCCTTTCTTTGTAATTGTCAGATTTTTAGACCCTTATGAAGAATATTAAATTTTAATCCACTATTTTTGCGAAAATTTTCAAATCAATAAATTAATAAACATGAAAGTGGTACTGTCTAAATTAGATAAGTTGGTAAAAGAAGGAAAGATCCTTGAAGCATTTGATACATACTTTAGTGACGAAGTGGTGACCTACGATGAAGCGGGTAACAAGACGGCTTCCAAAGCCGAAAAGAGGGCCTTACTGGAGAGTTTCTTCCATGATTTTGATAAAGTAGAGGAGATTTCACTTTTTGACAGCTTTATTGACGGGGATACCTCGTATTCAAATTTCCGTTTTGTTTTCAGTAAGCATTCAGGAGAACGTTTTCAGTGGGATGAGGTGATTATCCGGAAATGGAAGGATAAACTGGTGGTTTCTGAGTTTTATTCCAATCAGGACTATGCCCAACTGAAAAGTGCACTGCTTCAAGCGGCTCCTAAGAAAGCCACGGTTAGAAAGGCTGCGGCTCCGAAAGCCGAGAAAGCACCAGCAGCCCCAAAAACGGAGAAAGTCAAAGCAGCGCCAAAAGCAACAGCCTTAAAAGCAAAAAGTACAGCTCCAAAAGCCGAAGCGGCTTCGGTTAAAAAAGCTGCTGCTCCTAAGGCGAAATAAATAATCTCTCACAGATTGCACAGGTCAGACTTTATCTGTGTGATTTGTGAGCGAAAATGAATCTCTCATGATCGTACAGAAATGCACGGAATGGTATTTGGGAGAATCGATGCTATTCTGGAGGGATATTCAGTAAATAGGAGGAAAGTGGTCTCTAAAATGGGAATCGGGGGGCTG
>JBEBRS010000153.1:0-7492 GCA_040394705.1 Leadbetterella byssophila | reverse complement strand
TAAACTGGATGGTGTCAGACGTCTTCTCCACTATCGCAAATGCAAATGGCCGGTCGCAACGGAAAACCGGGTAAACGGGCGCGGAGGTTACTCCCACCCCAATGCTGGTCACCGCAGCCGCTTCTGATCCTTTCTCATCTACAGAGAGATAGGTATCCTGCTTTACAAAGTCTACAAATAAACGAGCCGACTTCGAGATGCCGCCCAGTTCGGCCGCATCGGTAAATGCCTTGCGCATGCCCATGGCTTCCAGCACGCTGTTCAGCTTTTTGCTGGACTCCATTTGGAATTTAGGCAGGAATACTTCCACCTTCTGCTTTTTAAGGCTGCTTCGCGCCGCATCCCACTTGGTGGTGGTCAGGCCGGCAACCATCTCGTCGGCACTTCCTTTGACCGGCAACATGGCAATGAACGCATATTTTTCGTTGCCATAAGGCAATTCTATCATCTGAAATTCTTCATTGACCGCATACCCGAATTCTTTCTGAGCATACATGAAATCCTGGCTTACTTGTGCCGCCACCCCGTTAAAAGGTGCTTTGAAAGTATTCTTTTCATCAAATTTTTCGGTCCAGTCGCCCTTGAAATACAAGGCATTCAATAAAAACAGCACCTGATCAGCGTTGATCTTTTCAATCACCTTTTGAATCTTGTTGTTGGTATTGGCTGCCGCCCAACGGTTGATTTTCTCTACCGTGGCCGTACTGGCGAAATCTTCGGCATATACACCGGCACTGAAACTCTTTTTCAGGGCGTCGAGGTAGCTTTGTTCCACGGCAAACTCCTTCTCATGCCAAACGGAATTGGCAGTGGTATTGGTTACCTGCGGGTCTACCAAAGGCAGTTTACTGATCATTTCTGCATACGAAGCATTGATCACGGCCAGGTCAGCATCGCTGAAACCCAACACCTTCTGAATTTCTGCACGGGTTTCGCCCTCGGCACCGTTCACCAGCATGCCCAGCGCAATGTGCAGGCTGAGGGGCGAGAGAAAATATGTGCCCCCATTTTCCTTTTCATACGTTTTCCAGAAGTCTACGGCAAAAGAGGTGGTTTTGGCGGAAAATTCCGCAGGGATATTGACCTGCACCGACTCGGGTACCGTTTTGTCTGTACAGGCGCCCAGCACCCAAATGGAGAGAAGGAAAGTGAGTTTTTTCATGCGTTAAAAATTTAGCTGTTAGCCTTCAGCTATCAGCAGTCAGCCGGGCGACGCTTCGCTTATTCATTGGCGGCGGGAGGCGCTCCTCCGGGCGGCGCACCGCTTGGTGTGCCGGTTTTCTGATAGCTGAATGCTCATGACTATTTCATGCGTATAAGTTTAGTTTTGAGCTATGCGCTCTTGGTTGTTATAATTTTAGAATTCAATACCGCCTGTGCGCTCAGTTAAATACCATCTCCTGACCGAGGGTGTTCCGCAATACCAGTTTGTCGTCGCGAAATTCAAACGAAGTCATCGACTGCAGTCGCCCAAAATAACGGGTCTCGAAGGCCATATCTGCTGCGGGCCCTCCCATTTCTGTTACGGAAAGACCGGTAATTTTAATGCCGTTGCTTCCGGAGAGGCTGTAGCCTGCTTCATAAAAATTAACGGCAGAGATTCCACTAAGAATATAATTCCCCGCCAGATTCCGCTGTGTTTTGAATTCCAGCACGGTAGTTTTGTTCACCTTGCCGCTCTCGTAAGCCTCCAGCGCCCATTTCCCGTTCAAGAGGCGGCTCTTTTCACCGCCAAAATCAAGATATGACCCTTGCGGACCGGCAGGTCCTGTGGGCCCGTTCAAGCCGCCCGAATTGTTCATGCTCTGTAAATCTTTGTCCAGCTCTGCACAGGAACACAGCGCAAGAAGAAATACAAAACCTACCCCATTTATATTTTTTAATAGCTTTTTCACCTGTTTGTTTAATCGCTTTGGAATCTAAAAAGTAGCATTCAGAATTTGAGCGGCGGCCTCCGCGAAAGAAAACCGCCGCCAAATTACACCCTTTACCCTTTTTTCTATAGACACGCCCCAATGAGAAAAGGTTGGAAAGGAATACGTATTTTTACAAAAATTTTCCGGCACATTGGCACCCTCCCTCTTCTACCAGGTTTTTGTACGGTCGTTTTCTGACGGCAACGGTGACGGTACCGGCGACCTCCGCGGAATTATAGAAAAGCTGGATTACCTGGCCTACCTCGGGGTGGAAGGCCTGTGGTTATCTCCCGTATTTGCGTCTCCTTCCGAACACAAATACGATGTGACCGATTATTACCACATCGACCCGGAGTACGGCACCCTGCACGATTTCGAAGAACTGGTAGACGCCGCCGGCCAAAAAGGCATCAAAATCCTGCTCGACCTGGTGATGAGCCACACCAGCCGCCTCCACCCCTGGTTCCGGGAGGCCCAAAGCTCGCCGGAAAGTCCGTACCGGGACTATTATATCTGGAAATCACCGGAAGTGATCCGGAACATGGGTCTGGGTACCCGCCACGCTACCCCTGACACCGCACTTAAAAAACCCTGGCATAAAGCCCCCGGCAACCGGGAAAAGTACTACGGTATTTTTTCGGAAGAAATGCCCGATTTGAACCTGGAAAACCTTCCTACCCGCATTGAACTCCTGGAAATTGCACGCTTCTGGCTAAGGAAAGGCGTGTACGGTTTCCGGCTCGACGCCGCCAAACACCTCTACCCCGCCTGGTTGCCTGCCGACCGGAACATCCGGTTCTGGGAAGCCTTCCGCGAGGAACTGGAAAAAGATTTCGGCCCGGTGTACCTGGTGGGCGAGGTATGGTCGGCGCCCAGCCGGGTGGCGCCTTTCCTCCGGGGACTCACCGCCAGCTTTAACTTCGAGCTTTGTTATGCCATCCGCGACGTGCTACTCCACGAACGCGACACCCGCCACCTGGTGAATCTACTGCTGGAAAGCTACCGCCTTTATCGGGAAGTCAACCCCCACTTTATAGACGCCATCTTCCTGGGCAACCACGACCTGGAGCGGATCGCTTCCGTGCTTCAAAACCATACCCGCAAGCTGATGGCGGCCGTCAACCTCCTGATGACCCTGCCCGGGCACCCTTTCCTCTATTACGGAGAAGAACTGGCTACCGAAGGGAAAAAACCCGACGCTCACCTGCGCGAACCTTTCCTGTGGAATTACCGGCATAACGACCTCTTCCGCACCGGGAATCGCCCCGCCCGGTATAGCCACGACCTCCGCCTGAGGCCCCTCGCGGTACAGTCGGAAGACCGGCACTCCGTTTTCTCCCACTACCGGAAAATGATCGCCTTCCGAAAGGCCCATCCCGCGCTCTCCGGCATGCACACCCTGGAAGCATCCGGTATCCGTGACGAGGCCCTCATTTCGTTTATCCGAACTGACGAGGTAAAAAAACTGTTAATTATCCAGAATGTCTCCAATGAAATCAGGACCACGGAACTGAACTTCTCCATAAATCAGTTACTTTTATCCACGCAAAAGAGTACACTCACCGGCCAGACCGCCTGCCTGCAACCTTTTGGGTTACTGGTACTGGAACTGGCCCCCGGAACTGACCTCATTCCGGAATTGACGCCCTGACGGCGTACAAATTAATTACACTAATGAAAAAGAGAATAAAAAAATCACAGATCAGGTCTCAGAAGACAGAGATACTGACTTTCTTCGAGAATAATACCGACCGCCCCCATACCTTAACCGACCTGTACAATCACCTGAATGTGTATGACGACCAGGACAAAATGTTCATCCGGCTGATGGTAGATGACCTGGTAGATGAGGGCAAACTGCACAGCGCAGGGCGCAGCCGCTACACGGTTCAGAAACTGCCCCCCAAATCAGGGCCTGCAGGTACCCTTACCGGCAAAGTGGATTTTGTGAATGCCAATTTCGGGTTTGTGCGTTACGACCAGGAGCAGTCGGATATCTACATCTCCCGCGACGACATGAACGGGGCGCTGGACGGCGACACCGTGTCGGTAGAAATTACGCGCCCACAGGGAAAAGGCGATAAAAACCCGGAAGGCCGGGTGGTAGAAGTGCTGACCCGTGCCCGGAATAACGTGGTGGGCAAGATCCGGGTATTTAAGAATTACGGCCTGGTGAGTCCCGATGTAAAGGGCTTCCACGAAAACATTTTTATCCCTAAGGAAAAGCTCCTGGGGGCGGTATCCGATGACCTTGTCATTGCCGATATCGTCACTTTCCCGGCACCGGGGATTCAGGCTTCGGGCGTGGTGACGGCGGTGCTGGGGCAGTCGGGCGACAATAACGCCGAGATGCACGCCATCATGGCCGAGTTCGGCCTGCCCGTAGAATTTCCCGCAGATGTGCTGGAAGAAACCCGGAAAATCAAAGATACGCTTCCGGCGGCTGAACTCCGCAAACGCCGGGATATACGGGATGTACTCACGTTTACCATTGACCCCCACGATGCCAAAGACTTTGACGACGCCCTCAGTTTCCGCACCCTGGAAAACGGGAATGTCGAAATCGGTATTCATATCGCAGACGTCTCCCATTACGTCACGCCGGGCAGTCGCCTGGAAGAAGAGGCTTTCCGCCGGGCCACCTCGGTGTACCTGGTAGACCGCACCATTCCCATGCTGCCGGAAAAGCTCTCGAATAACCTTTGCTCTCTCCGGCCTAACGAAGACAAGCTGGTGTTCTCCGCCATTTTTGAAATGAACGAACGGGCCGAAGTGGTCCGGGAATGGTTCGGGCGGTGCGTCATGCACTCCAACCGCCGGTTTTCCTACGAAGAAGCCCAGGAAATCCTGGAAGGAAAACCCGATGAGGAGTATCTTCCCGTGCTGGATCAGCTGAATCGCCTGGCCCATCTCCTGAGGGAGGAACGCTTCCGCAAAGGGGCGTTTAACTTTGAGACCGACGAAGTCAAATTTCACCTCGATGAAACCGGAAAACCTTTGGGGGTATACCGCAAAGTGCGGAAAGACGCCCACAAGCTGATTGAAGAATTTATGCTCCTGGCCAACCGGCGGGTAGCCACCTGGGTATACCAAAAAGCGCCCAAAGGGCAAGACCCGTATACCATGATTTACCGGGTACACGAACCGCCCAACCCCACCAAGGTGGAGACCTTCGCGAAATTTGCCGCCAAGATGGGCTTCCGGGTGAAGACGGGAAGCACGCAAGACCTGGCCCGTTCCCTCAACACCCTCATGCAGGAAATTGAAGGCCAACCCATACAAAACGTATTGGAGTCCCTGGCGGTACGCACCATGTCGAAAGCCCGGTATTCCACCCAGAACCTGGGGCACTTCGGGCTGGCCTTTGACCACTACAGTCACTTTACCTCGCCTATCCGGCGCTATCCGGATATCCTGGCGCACCGTATGCTCCAGCACTATCTCGACGGAGGAAAATCACTACAGGTGGAAGACTTCGAAAGCAAGGCGGAACACAGCTCGGCCCAGGAGAAACTGGCGGCCGAGGCAGAAAGGGCCTCCATCAAATACAAACAGGTGGAATACATGAGTTTTCAGTCGCGCAACGAGGTTTTCTCCGGCCTCATTTCCGGGGTAACCGACTTTGGCCTCTTTGTGGAGCTCGACGGCATGGGGGCGGAGGGCATGGTGCGCCTGGCCGACCTGAACGACGATTATTACGAGTACGATGCCGACAATTACCGGGTGACGGGCCGCAAGACGGGGCGGGTCATCGGCTTCGGCAATTCGGTAAAAGTGAAAGTAAAAGCCACGGATATCGAGCGGCGAAGCATTGAGCTGGAGTTGCTTTCGGTGGAAGGGAAATCATTGAAGAAGCGCGATTCCGGCCGGAAAGTGATTCCGAAGGGGAGGCGGCGTCGGTGATGATGGTTAATGGTTAATGGTTAATGGTTAATGCGGGAACCGTGGAGAGGGGTATTCTCTTCTGTGGGAATCGGTGTCTTCTGTGAGAGAAATCAGAAGACTACAATACCCAATATTATCTAAAAGGGCATATTGGGTATTTTATCATGCCATCCCTCCGTAATTCGTAATTTTTAATTCGTAATTGACATCGTGCCCCTCGGGAGCTTCACTCGCAAACTTCGCACTCCCGTGCTTGTTTGTGCTCGGGGTGACAGAGGCGACCGCTACTGTGTCTGTTCGAGCGAAGTCGAGAACCCAGAACCGGGCGCTGCGTACCAAAATATCCCTTTCCCAAGATTTTTTTGTACTATATGCAACTGCCTGACTTTCAATGTTTAATAATTTTTTTTATTAATTTAAAAGCCTTGGCAGGTTCGTTGCGGTACGTATATTTACAGCCCTAAACAAAATAAACTACCAAAAACCATGTGTGGAATTGTAGCCTACCTGGGAGGCCGCGAGTCGGCCCCCGTTGTCATTAAAGGATTGAAAAGACTGGAATACAGGGGATACGACAGCTCGGGCGTGGCGGTGCTGGATCCCGAACAGGGAATGAAGGTCTTTAAAAAGAAAGGAAAAGTAGCCGACCTTGAAAATGTGCTTAAAAACGAAAGCTTCTACGCCAACGTGGCCATAGGCCATACCCGATGGGCCACCCACGGCGAACCCAATGACGTGAACGCTCACCCCCATCTGTCTAACTCCGGCCGTTTCAGCCTCGTACATAACGGGATCATCGAAAATTACAATGCGCTGAAGCAGATGCTGCTTAACAAGGGCTATACTTTCAGCAGCCAGACCGACACCGAAGTGCTGGTCAATTTTATAGAAGAAGTGCAGGTCTCCGGCAATTACGCGCTCGAAGAAGCGGTACGCCTGGCCCTGAAAGATGTGGTAGGCGCTTATGCTATCGTGATTATGGACCGGGAAAACCCTAACCAACTCATCGGCGCCCGCAAGGGGAGTCCCCTGGTCATTGGTGTGGGACAAGACGAATATTTCTTCGCCTCTGATGCTACCCCCATTATTGAATATACCAAAGAAGTGGTCTATCTTGACGACCTGGAGATTGCCCTGGTTTCCGCCAACGGACTGGAGATCCGAAACCTGCAGAACGAGTCTTCCGACCCGCATATACAGACGGTAGACCTGGAGCTGGAAGCCATTGAAAAGGGGGGATACGACCATTTCATGCTGAAAGAAATCTTTGAACAGCCCCGCTCCATTGCCGACTGCCTCCGCGGGCGTGTAAACGCCGATGAGGCCCTGATCCAGCTCGGTGGCCTGCGCGACTACCTGGGCAAACTGGCCAAGGCCAAACGCATCGTGTTTGTGGCCTGCGGTACTTCGTGGCACGCCGGACTGGTGGGCGAATATCTCTTTGAGGAACTGGCCCGTATTAATGTAGAGGTGGAATACGCCTCCGAGTTTCGCTACCGGAATCCCATTATCAAAGAGGGCGATATTGTGATTGCCATCTCCCAGTCGGGCGAAACGGCCGACACCCTGGCCGCCCTGGAGCTGGCCAAAAGCAAAGGCGCCATTATCCTGGGGGTATGCAATGTGGTGGGCTCCTCTATCTCCCGGGTGACTGACGCGGGCGTGTACACCCATGCCGGTCCGGAGATTGG
>JBEBRS010000152.1:0-7536 GCA_040394705.1 Leadbetterella byssophila | reverse complement strand
CTCGGAACTCACTACTCGGAACTCGGAACTAAAATGCTCAAAACTCGATGAAAAAAACAGATTTCCTGGTCGTGGGAGCGGGGTTGGCCGGTTCGGTGCTGGCGCTGGAGTTGGTGCGGGCGGGGAGCTCCGTCACGGTGGTTGCCGATTCTTCCCGACCTTCTTCCAGTCGCGTGGCCGGGGGGCTGATCAACCCGGTTACGGGAAAATACCTGGCCAAAACCTGGCTGGCCGATGAGTTGTTTGCCGGGCTGGAGGCCTGGTATACGGACTGGGAAAAGGAGTTTTCTGCCTCTTTTTATCATAAAACAGGGCTTTTCAGGCCTTTTACCGGGGCAGAGCACCAAAAAAGCGCCCTGGCCCAGATCGCCAAACACGGGCTGGAGCATTACGTAGAGGTCAGGCCGGCAGGAGAGGGCGTGATTTCCACTTTCGCTCAGGCCACGGCGCAGGGGATGTATCTTCCGCAGGCGGGGTGGGTAGACCTGCCGGTGTTTTTGGATGCCGCGGCGCGGTGGCTGCAGCAGCGGGCGGTATGGGCCGATACGGTGTTTGATTTTAATGAATTTGAGCTCCTGGAAGACGGGGTGAAGTTCAGGGAATGGGAGGCGTCCCGCGTTATTTTCTGCGAGGGATTCTATGCCCGCGATAACCCTTATTTCAATTGGCTGCCCTTTAACCCGGTAAAAGGAGAAACCCTTTTGGGTACCCTGGAGCATTACCCTGTACCGCATATTGTCAACCAGGGAAAATGGCTCATTCCCCTGGGAGGAAACCGGATAAGGCTGGGGGCTACCTACTCCTGGCACGAACTTGACTTCGAGAACAGTATTAAAGGTAGGGAAGAACTGCTGCGGGCAGCGGAGAATATGTTGAAAAAACCGTTTACGATTACTGGCCAGCAGGCAGGTGTAAGGCCGGCTACAAAAGACCGAAGGCCGTTTTTGGGTACCCATCCCCGTTATGAGCGACTCCATATTTTCAACGGCCTGGGCACAAAAGGAGTTTCTCTCGCCCCCTGGTTTGCCCGGCAGTTGGTACAAAATCTCTTGCAGCATCAACTAATTCATCCCGAAGCAAACATCAAAAGATTTTATGCGTTATATTCGTAAGTTGATTTTTCGTGGATGATAAGATTACTATCGCTGATATTTTTTGGTTTGCTTATGACCGGTACCGCCCTGGCCCAAAGATACTATGGGGCGTCAGGGGAGACTTTTGGAAAAAGTAAGATCCAGAATAAAGAATTTCAATGGAGAACCTTCAGTTCCGCAAACTTCGGCTATAATTTTTACAGGGGCGGAGAGCAGCTTACCCGTAACGCGGCTGCCTTCCTTGAAAAGTCGTATCCGCGCATTACCTCCACCCTGGGCTATATTCCTTATGAGCCGGTGGCCATTTTTGTATTCAATTCCCCGGCAGATCTCCTTTCCACCAATCTTATCGGTGAAAATACGGGAGTGGGAAACGGAACCCTTATAGATAACCGGCGAAGCCGTATCCTGATAGCGTTTGACAAAAACGACTCCCTTTTTCATAAACAGCTGGTGAGCAGTGTGTCTGAGGTATATGTCTACGATATGCTTTTCGGTGGAAACGTGAGGGAATCTATTGAAAGCCAGATTCTGCTGAATTTGCCGGAATGGTTCACCGCCGGTATCAGCGCCTACGTGGCAGAAGAAGATAACTCGGCCCTTTTTGATACGTTTAAGTCGGCCATCTCCGCAGTACAGTCTCAGCGCCTCAAAAATCTGAAAGGAGAAAACGCCCGCCTCGTGGGGCAATCCATCTGGAATTTTATCGCTCTGAAATACGGGAAAGACAACATTTCCAATATCCTGAACCTCACCCGGATCATTCATAATGAGCAGTCGAGCATAACCAGCACCCTGGGCGTCTCCTTCCCTAAATTTATGAAAGACTGGACTGATTTTTACCTCGCGGGCGTGCCTTTGCACACGGAACCCCAGGAAACCGTCATGCCGGTTCAGTCAGTGCCCCAAAGAATCCATGATCTGGGCCCGGGAGAGGTAGATACCGACGATTACCAATTTGATGAAGAAAATATCCGGCGTTACCGCCAGAATGCCGAGACCGGCAGCGTAGCTACGGCGAGTACCGCGCGGGAGAACCGCCCGGGTACCCGGGCCAATGAAGGCGACGCCCGGCTTTCCTCCGTGAAATTATTCCGCAATTTCCTGGTCAGCAATGACCGCAAGATCGATATAATGGTAGACCCCGTAAGGCAGTTCGGTGTGGGGTATTCCATTTCTTTTCATGACATGCTTCAGAACAATGTCTTTTCCTTCCGTTCCTTTTTGAGGCCCTCTACGCCTTTGTTTAAAAGTTATGATTTCGGCCTGACCTACGGGCATTATTCCCGGAAGGTAGACTTTGTCTTTCAATACGAAAAGAGATCGGTTAACCTGGAAGCCATTGACAGCCGCGACGCCTTCCTGTTTCGCCCTCTGAACCGGGTAGTTTCCAGTGATCAGCCGGAGTATCTTTTGCGGAGGCTGGTGCAGCAGAGAATTTCCGCCACTATGATTTATCCTTTTTCTACCCGTCTTAAAGCGGAAATCACGCCGGCGCTCGTCAAAAATGAAGATATTGACTATAATCTCAGTAGGGTAGAAGGAATAAAGCCGGATTACTATTTCGCTCCTAATGTGAGCCTGGTTTTTGATAACTCCAGAACCAGCAGCCTGGGCGTGGAAACGGGGACCAAAGCCAAGGTTTCTTTTGACCAGTACTTTCATACCGGCAATACCCTCCGGAGTTTTAAAAATACCTATGTGGATGTCCGGCATTACCAAAGAATTTTCCGGGGGCTACAGGTGGCGGGCCGCCTGAGTTACGGAACCTCCCGCGGTAACGCGCCCAAGTATTCCTTTATCGGGGGGGTAGAGAACAGCGTCAACCGCAACACGTACCAGACCGATGAGATCGCTTCGGGCGGAGATCCCGATAATAAGAATATACTCCTGTACAACTTTCCCGGTACCCTGAGAGGTTTTGACTTCGGTCGTCTTTACGGAAATAATCACCTTCTGGCCAACGTGGAACTGCGGTCTCACCTGGTGGAAATCCTGCCCCAGATGGCTTTGTCGAGCAATTTACTGCGGAATATGCAGCTGGTAGGTTTCTACGATATAGGCACGGCCTGGATGGGCTCCAAAGGTCCTTTTAGTCGGCAGAACAGCCTCAATACCATTGTCACCGGGCTAGGAAGCCCCTTCCTTATTGAAGTAACCAACTTTAAGAACCCGTTTCTCTCCGGGTTTGGCGCAGGGTTGAGAACCACCGTACTGGGTATCCTGGTGCGGGTAGATTACGCGTATGGGTTTGAAGACGGCTCCGTCAATTCTCCCAAATTTCACCTTTCCGTAGGGAAAGATTTCTGATTTTCCCGCCCGGTGCGGCTGCATGCAATTGGCACAATTTTAGCTACCCGTTTTTACAGATCGGCGGAGGTATCTCTTTTGCGGAATAATTTATTTTCCTGAATATACTGCGCGTCACCACATTTGGCGTGGTTATTGGTATAGTATTTCCAAAGATCTTTTAAAACCGAGTATTTATCTTTTGAAAATATGAAATATCTGAATTTTACTCAATTTTGGATAGTGCTTGTCGCCATTTGCGGAATTTCCGGACCCGCTTTAGCACAGCAGGAAGTGTTTTACTCCCAATACATGTTCAACACCCTGGCCATTAACCCGGCCTACGCAGGCAGCAGGGATGTACTCAGCATCACGGCCCTGGGTCGTTACCAGTGGATGGGTGTCAACGGGGCTCCTCAAACCCATTCCCTCACCCTGGATATGCCTTTTCAGAATGAAAAAATGGGGATAGGCCTTACCGCCTATAACGATAAAATAGGTCGATGGAACACCACCGGTTTTAACCTGGCTTACGCGTATAAATTTAAGCTTTCGGAGCGCACCACCATGTCGCTCGGCGTGCAGCCCACCATTACCAATGTGAGCGTAAACCTGATGAACCTGCAAAATATTGAGGAGGGCGACCCCTCTTTTCAGAATGACGTTTCCCGCTTTGTTTTCAACGCAGGCCTGGGCATGTTTATCAGCAATGATAAAGCCTATTTCGGCATTTCTGTGCCCCAGCTGATCGAGCAACGCATTTCTCCCAACGTAGACAGTGAAGGGAAAACACAGCGGCATTATTTCGCGATGATGGGCTTCGTGCTGGGTAACGGCAATTTTAAACTGAAGCCATCTACCGTTATCAGGGTGACCAAAGGAGCGCCGGTAGGCCTCGACGGGAACCTTAATCTGTGGTACCGCGACAAGATCGCTATTGGCTTTTCTGCCCGTAAATCGCAGATGGTATTTTCCGGTACCGACCAGATGGACGCCCTGGTGGGCATGCTCGAATTGCAGCTGACGCCTCAGTTACGGATAGGCTTTGCGTACGATACCAGCCTGGGCAAACTCACCGAAGACAGTGAAGGAAAAAGCTTTTACCAGAGAATTGCCGGTGCGCCCACCTATGAAGGGTTCCTCCGGTTTGAATTCGGTTTTGCCAAAGACAAGATCATAACGCCACGCTATTTCTGATAACCACAAATGATGATGAACAACGTGAAAAATTTAACCTTATTATTGCTTTTCCTGGCGTGCACGCTGAGCGCTTCGGGTCAGAACGTTTTGATCAAAACCGCCAACCATTATTATGAGAGTATGAGCTACATCAAGGCCATTACCGCCTATGAGGAAGTGCTCAAAAAGAAAAGCGTATCTGACGTGGAGAAGGCCCTGGTAATGAAAAACCTGGCCGACAGTTACCTGAAAGTCAAAGATGCGGTTAACGGAGAACGCGTATTGCAATCCCTGTTGAATTCCGGTATAGACCTGGGGGCTGACCGCGCTAACCTCATGCTTTCTTACGCGAGGGCGCTGGCCAGCAATTCCAAATACAAAGAATCTCAGGAACAATTTGATAATTACCTTCTGCTGGTAGAGAACGATGAACGGGCGAAAGGGTTTTCCCGCTTATACGGCGATGTGAGCGTACTGGCACGCAATATAGACTGCTATAAGGTAGATTACCTGTCTATCAATACTACCGCGGCAGATTTCAGTCCGGTGAAATACCAGAACGGACTGGTGTTTGTGTCTAACCGCCAGAATGCCGCTGGACTCAGAAGGGTATTTGAATGGAACAACAGTCCTTTCCTTGACCTATATCACCTGGATGAAATCGGGAAGATCTCGTCGGGAGAAGCCGGACTGGGCGGTGCGGCCTCGGCCCGGAATAGCAAAGTGAGACGCAACCCGGAAGTGGGGGCGGATGAATATACCGAGCCTACCGCCAATGATTCGCATACCCTGGGTGTTTTCGGCGCCGGGAATATCGGCGGCGGAAGGAAGAACAGTTACTCCGACCGGGCGCTGACCGAAAGTCAGAAAATGAGCAGCACGATCAATTCCAAATACCACGAAGGTCCGGTAGCGTTTTTCAAAGACGGAAGACGGGTTATTTTTACCCGGAACAACACCAAAGGCGGAAGCACGCGGAAAAGCGACGACGGAATTGTGAAGCTGAAAATGTATGCGGCGGAAGCCAAAAAAGACGGTTGGGCGAATATCACGGAACTGCCCTTCAATTCGGATCAGTACTCTACCGGGCATCCGTCGCTTTCGGCCGATGAACGTTTGCTGTTCTTTGTCTCGGACATGCCGGGCGGCTACGGCGGCACCGACATTTATGTGTCGAGATACGAAGGAAACGCCTGGGGCGCGCCCGTTAACCTGGGCGATAAGATCAATACGCCCGGGAATGAAATGTTTCCTTTTGTAGATGAAATCGGCAACCTGTACTTTTCTTCTGACGGACACCCCGGACTGGGCGATCTGGATATCTTCTACGTAAGAATGGAGGGTACTATGGTAAAAGGAAAGGTGACCAACCTGGGTATGCCCGTGAATTCAAGCAAAGACGACTTTGGGATTATTACAGACGGGGAACGGAAATCGGGATATTTTTCTTCCAACCGGAAAGAAGGAGGAGACGATGACGATATTTACAAATTCGACCGGGAATGCGAAGAGGGGTGTGAATTGCTCATTGCCGTGTACGACGCGGATACCAAAATGCCTCTGGATCATTCTAAAATCACCTTTACGGACCAAAACGGGGAGGAGCAAACCGTAGAAAGCGATGCGGACGGTATTGTGCGGATGGATAACATTGCAGTGAACCATAATTATGCGTTTAAAGCCACCAAAGAAGGGTACAATGCCAATACGGTAACCTATATGGCGGAGGAGTGCGATATGGAAACACCCCGCCTGGAGATTCCCCTGCAAAGGCCGGGGCTGGACAGCAGCGACCTGATTGCGCGTGACCGGATTCCGTCGAGCCTCAGACCGGACGCCAAAACCTGTCTCATCCGGGGCAAGGTGAAGGTACTTTCTTCTAAAGAAGGGATGGAGGGCGTGTTGGTTACCCTCAAAAACGAATGCGACGGAACCACCATCACGGCCTATTCAGACAAAGACGGAAACTTTGAGTTTACCGGGGTGGAAGGCTGCGATTATACGTTGCAGGGCAGAAAAGACGAATTTGGCTCCAAGAGCGTATTGCTGGAGAAATTCAATTGCAATGACGCTTCCAGCATAGTTCCGGAAATCTATATGTTTAAGGAAGGCGATGTGGTGGAAATTGAGAACATTTACTTCGACTACGGCAAACATTATATCCGGAGAGATGCCCGGGCGGGACTCGATAAACTGGTGGATATTATGCGTCAGTACCCGAACATGAAAATTGAATTGCGTTCGCATACCGATAGCCGCAGCTCCAAGGAATTTAACCAGACCTTGTCGGATAACCGGGCGAAAAGCACAGCGGAATACCTGTTCAAAAGAGGAATCAGCCGCTCGCGGATACTTGACTACAAAGGTTTTGGCGAAAGTCAGCTCGTGAACGGCTGCGCCGACGGCGTAAAATGCTCCGAAGCCCAGCACCAGCTGAACCGCCGTACCGAAATCAAAGTAGTACAACTGCATTAATTGGGCAGGAAGAAAATGAGGCCGTTTAATTTTTGTTAAACGGCCTTTTTGTCCTAATTTACCCCCCGAATGCCGCGAGCGCCTGAAGCGGAAACCGGCGGAGAATAAACAAACACCCCGCCGTTTTACCCCCAGCTCAAAGCTCACAGCTCAACCAACACATGAAAAAAAAACTCATTCTCGGCCTGCTGCTGTGCGGCATGGCATCCCACGCGCAGGTGGGCCTTCAAAACCAGTATCATTTCAATTACCTGGCGCTGAATCCTGCGTTAGCAGGTGAAAACGGCCCCTTCACCGTCAAGGGAATCGTGGGCAACCAGTTTAACGGCAACCTCAAGTTTAACCAGCTGAGTCACGTGCTGGTATTAGACGGGCAGTTGTATAATAAAACCGGCCTGGCCTTTCAGAGCGCCAGCGACAATTACGGGAATACCAGCGGGAATAATTTTAATCTGAGCCTCTCGAAAGGAACCGAGATCGGAGACTTTCGCCTGAAAGG
>JBEBRS010000151.1:0-7599 GCA_040394705.1 Leadbetterella byssophila | reverse complement strand
CACGGCAGAGATTTCGTCACCGATCTGAAGGAAGTCAGACGGGTTTCTCAGGTGCTGAGACCACGACATTTCCGAAACGTGGATCAGGCCTTCTACGCCCGGCTTCAGTTCAAGGAACGCACCGTAATCGGCGATATTCGCAATTTTACCCGTTACTTTAGAACCTACTTCCAGGTTTTGTGCCAGAGAATCCCAAGGATGGGCCTCCAGCTGCTTCATGCCCAGGGAGATACGTTTTTTCTCATCGTCGAAGTCAAGTACCACCACCTTGATTTTATCGTCGAGGTTAAGTACTTCGTTCGGATGGTTCACGCGGCCCCATGAAATATCTGTAATGTGCAGCAGACCGTCTACACCGCCCAGGTCAATGAACACCCCGAAGTTAGTAATGTTTTTCACTACCCCTTCAAGTACCTGTCCTTTTTCCAGGTTGGTCAGGATCTGCTGTCTTTGTGACTCAAGATCTTTCTCGATCAGTACTTTGTGAGAAACTACCACGTTATCGTTTGAGTGGTTAATTTTCACCACTTTCACTTCCATGCGTTTTCCTACAAATACGTCAAAGTCGCGGATAGGCTTAACGTCGATCTGAGAACCGGGCAGGAAGGCCTCAATTCCGTAGATATCTACAATCAGACCACCTTTCGTACGACGTTTGATCAGCGCATCAACAATAACATCGGTTTCAAGCGCCTCTTCAATTTTCGACCATGCGGTCAGAATTCTTGCTTTCTTGCGTGAGATCACCAGTTGACCCAAAGCGTCTTCCTGCTTCTCAATGAAAACTTCCACTTTGTCACCTACCTTTAATTCAGGAAGGTCGCGGAACTCTGAACGGGATACGATACCGTCCGATTTAAATCCGATGTTCAGGAGTACTTCACGGTCGCTTACGCCTACCACCAGCGCTTCTACCACATCCTTTTCTTCAATCGGAGAGAATGTTTCTCCGTAAAGTTTTTCCAGTTCGGCTTTTTCGTTAGGAGAATAGCCTGCACCAATACCTTTTTTGGTTACTTTGTCCCAGTCAAATTCCGGGAATTGTTTGTCTGCCATAAAAATGTGCTCTGTGTACATCAACAGACCGAGCTATTCTGCTGAAATTTAATTAGATAATGTATTTCCCTTAAAAAGGATTGCAAAGATAGAAGTTTTAAATTTATTTAGGAAGCGTTTGAAATAATTTTCTGACAATCAACCGGATAATTCCGGGTTTTCGATGCGGTTTTCGTTACTTTGCGTAGATTACGATTCCGGGCCATAGCGGCCGCTTCTTCCGAACTACCATACTTATGAATACACTCCTTGCCACTCCTGAACAGCTCGTTGAAAAGCTCTTGTCGGTAGTTTGGGCCTATATGCCTAAAATCGCCCTGACTTTACTGACGCTCATAGTGGGCTTCTGGCTGGCCAACCGCATGCGGGGCTGGCTGATGGCTTTGCTGGAGAGAAGAAAGGTCAACCCCAATGTGATTCCGTTTATGGGATCGCTGATCTCTATCCTGGTCAAGATTATGGTGTTGATCAGTGCCGCGGCGAAATTCGGTATAGAGACCACGTCTTTTGTGGCATTGCTTGGGGGTGCCGGACTGGCTGTGGGGCTTGCCTTGCAGGGAAACCTCTCCAATTTTGCCAGTGGGGTGATGATCCTCGCGTTTAAGCCTTACCAGATAGGCGACAGCGTGGTCATCGGCGGCTATACCGGTGTAGTGACGGAAATCCTGATTTTCCATACGGTTTTACGAACAGCGGACAACAAACGTATTATCATCCCGAACAACTCCATCACGTCTAATCCCATCACCAATATTTCCGGAAACGGGGAGCTGAGGGTGGAGGTAAATTTTAAGGTGCCGCGATTGAAAGACATAGATGCGGTCAAGGAAATCATCCGGGGCGTGTGCATTGAAAATAAGAAAATCCGGGCTACGCCGACTCCACATATCTCCCTCAAAACGGAAGACTGGACCATTACCGTGTATACGGTTAGGGTGTGGTGTGCGGCCGGAGATACCGGCGGGGTAGAAGATTATCTCAATGAGGAAGTGAAACGGAGGCTGAGTACACTGTAAAGCTATTCCACACGTGTGCCTTCGTCAACTTCTATGATATAGGGTTTGCCTCCCTCCCGCTCTATCGCTTCCGCCACGGCTTCGGGGTCATGTGGCGCATAGGCAAACATACATCCTCCACCGCCTGAACCGTTGATCTTCGCACCGAGAGCACCGGCTTTGAGGGCGGCCTCTACCATGCGGTTAATTTTGGGTGTAGAAACCTTTTTTGCATCCCGGAGGCTGTCCTGGTGAATATTCAGCAATTCCCCTACCCTTTTTTCATCGATGCGGTTTTCGGCAAACATGGTTCGGGCTTCCCGGAGAATATCGCGGTCGGAGAGGTTTCCTTTCAGGAGCTTAAATTGCTCTTCGGTCAGGTGGGGCCGAAAGCGGTCGGCGTCTTCCGCCGGAAAAGAATGGAGATCAAAGGCCGGTTCCAGGTCTTTGAGCTGGCGGATAATATCGAGCATTCCGAACTTCACGTGCTTGAGTATGCCCAGGGTGTCTTTGGGTTCCAGGGAGTCGCCCAGCACAAAAGTGCCGAGTTTCGCCGGGTAGGAAAGCGCCATGGGTTCGGGTACGGTTTCGAGGTACATGATATTGCCAAGGGCGGTGGAATATTGGTCCATCATGCCGCCGGGTTCTCCAAACTCCAGCACTTCGGCTTCTACCGCAAACTTCCCGATTTCAAAGGCGGAAGCGCTTTCCTTGGGCTTGGCGTCAGCCATGTGGGTGAGGAAATGTATCCAGGAAACCAGCAGGGCCGAGGAGCTGGAAGTGCCGGAATTGATGGGGATATTCCCTTGTACATGCACGTCAAAGCCTTGCGTAAAGGTGTAACCGTGGCGCCGGAGTACGTTGATCGCCGATTTGAAATAATCTCTCTCCCGGGTATAACGAAGAGCCGGTTCCAGGAAGAAGATTTCTTCCGAACGAATATCCGGCATGTGGATATGGATTTTGTTATCCGCCCGTTTTTCTCCTGAAACGTTAATTCTGCGGGATATGGCAGCCGCGATAACGGGTAGGCCCAGGTAATCCTGGTGTTCTCCGAAAAGGCAGATTCGGCCGGGAGTTGAAATTTTCATATGAAACAATCAAATTCGGAATAGCTCCGGATAAAATAAAACAGGGGTCAAAAATACAACTAATCGTGACATTTTTGTATGGGTTTACGCAGTTTTATACGCGTTGTTTCCCGGCTATACCCCTCTACGAAGGGAAGTATGGCTTAGTAGGCTCTTGGATATCAAAGGATTAATATTTGGTTAAATCGGGTTATTTTTTGGTAAAATAAAAATTACCTGTTAATTTCGGTTGCGAGAAAACAATCCTAAACTTTTTACATGGGGCGGCAAGTGTTAGTTCTGAATGCCGATTACAGTGCGATAAGCGTATGTACTGTTCCGAAGGCGTTTTTACTGGTGTATTTGAATAAGGCAGAGATGGTCGCGGAAGCAGACACGGCATGCCTCCGAACCGTGTCGGCTATTTATTCCCTCCCCACTATTATCCGGTTGCACAGTTACGTGCGGGTTCCGTACAAAAGCATTGTACTGAACCGCCAAAACATTTTTAAGCGAGACAATCACCAGTGCCAGTATTGCGGGTCGGCGAAAGACCTTACGCTGGATCACGTATTGCCCAAGTCACGCGGGGGCAAGACCAGCTGGGATAACCTGGTGGCCGCCTGCCGAAACTGCAATTCCAGGAAGGGCGACTGTCTGCCCGAGGAGGCGGACATGCCTCTGAGGCAAAAGCCCTTTCGTCCTACTTTTGTGATGTTTGTTCGCGATTACTCGGGAAATATTGAGAGCACCTGGCTGCCCTACCTCAACCGCTGGCGATGAAGGAACCTGCAAAGTAGGCGGTGCGCCGCTGCGACAAACTACTGCGTTGTTTCGGAATTCGGTCTCAGTTACATACCTTTAGTATGCTCCTTCGTCCTCATCTTCAACGCCTTGCATTTTGCCTATTTTGCAAGCCCCTTCCCGGCTGTAAACAGCTAATATTTTGGGATGTCAACCCTTAGCAGCGTAATAAATTGAAGTATTTTCTGCTGTTCAGCCGTATATTTGTGTTTTGATCAAAACACGATACAATGAATTTTTTTATTCCTGTCTTTGAAGGTGCAGACACCGCCTCCGTTTTACCCTCTCCAGCTTATCTTGAAAACTTCACCGGCAAAACGGGTGAGCAGGTATTTTATATTGATGAAGAAGGGAACCGGTATTATGTACTGGGACTCGGTAAGAAAAGTGACAGCGCTTCGGTGATTCGCCCGGTCAGGAGTTTTTTTTATAAGCAGAAAGCCGCCTTGAAAGGAGCTGTAGTGGTTAGGCTCATGGATGAGGAGGTCAGAAAGTATGTATCGGAAATCAGCCAGGGGATAGCCCTGGGACGGTATGAAATCGGGGTATTGAAAGATAACAGCAGCCGGAAACCCGACTGGTACGATGAGGGGTCCGGCTTTTCTTTTCAGGGCATAGCGGACGAAGAAGCGGTTTTGAAAGGTGTCTTTTTTGCCGATACGCAGATGCGCATCATGAAGTGGGGCGATGCCCCGGGCAATTACAAGACACCTCAGGTGCTGGCAGACTGGATTGTGGAAGCCGGAAAGGAGAGCGGCTTTGAGGTAGAGCGCTTTGGCGCGGAGGCCTGTAAAGCCCTGGGTATGCACGCGCTGCTGGGCGTGGGCAGGGGCAGCCGGGAGAACCCGCCGGTGTTTTGTATCCTGAAGTACAGCCACCCCGAAGCCACCAGGACCATTGGCCTTGTGGGCAAGGGGGTCACCTTTGATACGGGGGGGGTCTCTTTGAAACCCGGCGATAACATGAACTACATGAAGTCAGACATGGGCGGGGCCGCGGCCGTAGCCGGCACCCTGGAAATGGCGGCGAAATTAAAGCTGAAAGTGAACCTGGTGGGGGCCATTCCCATTACGGAAAACTGTATCGACAGCTACGCCATTAAACCCGGTGATGTGATTGGATCGTATTCAGGGAAAACCATTGAAGTGATCAATACCGACGCCGAAGGGCGGCTAATCCTGGCCGATGCCCTGAGCTATATAACCGACCGCTATTCTACGGATGTACTGATAGACCTGGCTACGCTGACCGGAAATGCCATTATGTGCCTGGGGTACAAGGCCGCGGCACTGATCTCTCCGAACGATGACCTGGCGAGTGCGCTGTTTTCTTCCGGTATACGTACCGGCGAAAAAGTATGGCGTTTACCGCACTGGGACGATTACAAGGATGCACTGAAATCAGACATTGCCGATCTCAAGAACCTGGCCGGGGCACCGATGGGCGGGGCCATCAACGCCGCGAAATTCCTGGAAGAATTTACCCGGAAGCATCCCGCGTGGGCCCACCTTGACATCGCCGGAACCGCCTTTGGCGATACCGGTTTCGGGTCCATGAAATCGGCTACGGGCTACGGAGTAAGATTGCTGGTAGATTATCTGGAAAAAACGATGATGTAGTATTTGGTCAAAAAGACCGGTTCGTTTTATACGTTTTTTGTAGGGGTTAGCGTTAATCTCCATATTGATTCCGGCCTATGCGAGCTTTCCTGATTTTTTCGCTCATAACTTTCTCTGGAATTAGCGCTTTTTGCCAGGAGACCGGTCTCGTGGCCGGAAAGAGCTATTTCGGTGCTACCATCAATGAAAAAGAAATCTGTGACCTGGTGGCGTTTACTACCCGCCCCGAGGTCACTATGGCCGTAGAGAATATTGTGCGGCGCTCAGGACTGAAGCAGAATTTCTACGTGATGGAATGCCCCAATACCGACAACTGTTTTGCGGCCACCCGTAACGGGGAAAGGCTCATTGTGTACGATGCCCGGTTTTTCCACCGTCTTAATTCGGTGACGAAAACCGACTGGGCCGCTCTCAGTATCCTGGCCCATGAAATCGGGCATCACCTCCAGGGGCATACCATTAAGAGTGGTGGCTCCGACCATAACCGGGAGCTGGAAGCCGATGAATTCAGCGGCTTTGTGATGTACCAGATGGGTGCGACGCTTTTGGAGGCTCAGTCGGCAATTAACAGCGTCACCACGGAATATGCCACGAGTTCGCATCCGCCCCGCAGCATGCGGCTGAAAGCCATAGAGACAGGATATCACAACGCCCGTGAACTATATCCTACCGTAACCACGGAAGTGCCGGTTACAAAAGAGATCCGGACCGGTTGTATCGCGGGAAATTGTACGGAAGGGCGGGGAACGGCCATTAATTCCCGCACGTTTGAACGGTATGAGGGCGACTGGCACCTGGGCAGACGGGAAGGTTACGGACGGGAGTTTAGTCCGGAAGGTGAATTGCGCTATATGGGCAGCTTTGAAGGAGGAAAATATGCCGGAGCGGGAATTTTGTTTTTTGAAAACGGAGACCGGTATGAGGGCGGTTTCCTGGGAGGGAAAATGCACGGTAAAAACAGCCGTTATATCTTTAAAAACGGGGATATTCTAACCATTAACTACGACCAGGGCCTTCGCCAGGGCTTTGGTGTCATCACCCGCAATTCGGGCGTGCAAAGCAATACCTATTTTAAAAATGACCGCCAGATTCATTAATCCTTCTCCACCCGGCAGGGGAAAGAATCTCATATAAAATTGAATCGTACCTGTTTTTTGCTTTATATTTGTTCCCCATTACCTATCGTACTTTATGTCGTGGTTTAGAAGAACAGAAAAAGGAATCAGTACTCCTACAGAGTTGAAGCGGGAAACCCCTGACGGCTTATGGTATCAGTGTCCGGAATGCAAGAGTGTGGTTCAGACCCGTGAACATCAGCAAAATGCCTATACGTGTCCCCAGTGTAATTATCATGATAAAATAGGTTCGGAAGCATATTTTACCCTGCTTTTTGATGAGGGAAAATACACCGAACTGGATAAAGAAATGACCTCCGGTGATCCCCTGCATTTTGTAGACACCAAAGCTTACCCGGCGCGGATCAAAACCACCATGGAGAAGACGGGGCTAAAAGATGCCTGCCGCACCGCTCACGGCAAGATCGACGGAGTAAATTTTACCATCTCGTGCATGGACTTCAGCTTTATCGGCGGATCCATGGGTTCGGTAGTAGGGGAGAAAATAGCCCGCGGTATTGATCACGCCCTGAAGCATAAAAACGCATTTCTGATGATCTCCAAATCGGGTGGTGCCCGTATGATGGAGGCGGGGTTTTCCCTTATGCAGATGGCAAAAACTTCGGCCAAACTGGCCCTTCTCGAAGAAGCGAAGCTTCCGTATATCTCCTTGCTGACTGACCCGACCACGGGCGGTGTGACCGCCTCTTTCGCGATGCTGGGCGACCTGAATATTGCAGAGCCGGGTTCGCTGATTGGTTTTGCCGGTCCGCGCGTAATTAAAGAGACCATCGGCAAAGACCTTCCCAAGGGCTTCCAAACGGCGGAATTTGTACTGGATCACGGCTTCCTCGACTTCATTGTAGACCGTAAGGAACTGAAAAGCAAGCTCTCCTCTATCGTTTCCCTGATGATGCAGGGTGCCTGACGAAGGGTTCCT
>JBEBRS010000150.1:0-7623 GCA_040394705.1 Leadbetterella byssophila | reverse complement strand
GCCAGGGTGGCCAGCAGGTAGATAATTACAAAGAGCAGTAACATATCGGTGTATTTTCGACCCTGAAAATACGGAAACCTTTCCTAAAAACTCCAGATGACGTTGAAAAACACATTCCGGCCCATTCGCGGAATGCGATTCCAGTCTGTATAGGTGCTGTACCAGGTATCCAGCAGGTTTTCTATTCCTGTTTTTACCAGGAACGGACCGAATTTTGCGCTGCCTGACAAGTGGACCACCTTGTAGGCGGAGGCGGGAGTTTCACCGAAGTCGGGACTGAAACGGGTTTGGCGTGCGGCCCCGTTCAATAGAATTTCTGCCGAGTACTTTCCGGTATTGAATACCAGGCCTGTGGTGTACGAGAAAGGCTGCATGAGAGGCAGGGTACCCACGTCTTTGCCGCTTCCATGCTGCCAGGAGACGGCGCCCCGCCAGTTCCACCGGGGAGTGAAACGGTAGGCGGTTTCCAGCTGGGTCCGGAAGATACCGGCATAGGCCAGTTGTTCGTAGATTTTCACACCGGCTGCACCGATGGTCATCACGCTCAGGCTGGAATCCGGTCGACCTATGATGTAATCGGGGAGGTGGAAGTAAGCCCCGGAGGCCTTGAGTGAAAACGCGTTTGCCCGATAGGTAAGGGCGGCATTGGCCTCCAGAGATTTTTCATTCTTCAGGTTGGGGTTCCCGATGTAATCAAAGCGGTCAAAGCTGTTGAAAAGATAAAACCCGTACCCTTCCGAAACCCCCGGCGCCCGCTCTCCGTACGCCAGCCCCATACTCAGGTTTATGCCTTCGTTCCGGTATTGCAGGGAAGATGAAAATCGCTTCAGGAGGCGGGTCCTGCTTTCCCTCATTTCCGGGTAAAATATCTTCAGGCTCTCCAGTCCGAAATCGTTTCCCACCCGGTTGTGGTGCGTGGAGAGTCCCAGAAGGAGGGTGGTGGCCCAGTGGTCAGACAGAAGGAAGGTGTCTTCGCGGTAGAGATCCAGGTAATGGGTTCTCACCCCCGGCCAGGTGAGCATAAACATGTCTTTTTCTCCCGGGTTATTGGAGAACATGGTCATTTCGGCAAGGGAATAATTGGTGTGTCCGCTGAAGTTCATTTTCCAGAAGTGCGTGCGTCCTGCGCCCTCCACCAGGGAGTAAAACCCGGACGTGCGGCTTCGCCCCGGCATATCCATGCGGATGGGCACCTCGGGCCGGTGGCTGTCGTCCATGATGTGGGTGACCGTGTTGTGGTACAATTTGGTTTTCCACTGGCCGATAGTTTCGGACAGGTGATGGTGTACATATTCCGCCGATGCGATGAGTGCCTCGGCCAGGCCCACGTCCATAGGCAGGGCAGGGTAACCCACGTGCAGGGCTTTGTCATAAATGAGAGAGGCTTCCAGCTCGCGGTGGGTGTCTGCTTTCCATCCGCCAATGAGCGATACGTTGTATTTGGTGAAAGGAGAAAATTCTACCTCCTGTTTTCCCCCGGCGCGGTAGTTTTCGGCATCCCGGAAGGTAAAATCTGCGTCGATAAAGAATTTTTCCGCACTACGGTAGAGGCTTCCACCCACAATCTTCTGGCGGTTGTTGGTCTCGAAACCGGCGAAAGCCATGCCTCCGAAGGGCGCTTCTCCGGCCGATTTGAATCCCGTTTTTCTACGGGAGAGGTCAATGCTGCCGGCTATGGTGGCGCCTCCGGAAGAGCCGGCCTGTCCGCTGTGTACCGTGGCGGCGGCCAGGTTGGTGATCTCTACGTAAGAAGTTACGGGGTCCATTTTGTCTGTACAGGCGCCGTAGATCCGCATACCGTCCAGGGTCACCACACTACGCTCCGAACTCATGCCGTTCAGGAGGGGTTCCCAGGCATAATTTCCCCGGCGGATCATGTTGACCGGACCCACCCCTGTCAGGTAATCGTCTACGCTGCCCAGGGTTTTGGTGGCTTTGTGGAGAGGAGATTTCTGGCTGATCACCACCACTTCACTCAGCGATACGGGTGCCAGGGAGTCTTTCTGGGCCCGTGCCGCAGCGGGAAGCAGGAGAATGAGCAGAATATAATGTTTCATAACCGTAATGGTGAAAGATGTTTTGTGAGCTTGTCGAAGAGCCGCTTAAAAAGTTTTAAATCTTGTAGAAGTAAAAGCTTTAAAATTCTACTTCAAAGAAAATGCTGCTCGCCTCGTTTGCTTCCGTCACGGGTTCACCTTTGAGGGTTTCACCGTTCGGGCCTTGTAACTGCAGGTTGATTTTCCAGTACCCGGTCATGGTCAGGTTCAGCTTCCCTTCGTACCATACTTCAGCGCCCCGGGTGAGGTCTGTATTATGGGGAGAAGAGTGGTTGCCCATGCCCGGCATACGGGGGTCTGTTTTGAAAAGATAACCTGTGACGGGGGTGAAAGTCATCATGTTTTCCATCTGGTAAAGCAGTACTTTCATGTCATTTACACCCACTTTGGGGGCTGCTGGTTCCGCCAGGGCCGCGATGTAACGCTTTCCGTCGGCTCCCTGGAAAGACTCTGTTTTCCTTTGTTCAGACGCGTTTACGGTGATCCGATCCGTCACGGTATATCCGGTGCCGTTAACGGTGTAATTCACGGTAAGTTCCCAGTATTCACTGTCGTTAGAGGCCATCTGAAACACCAGGTAGCCTTCGTAAAGGCCGTCTGCGGTAGGGGAAAGAACCGAAGCAGGACAGCCATGGCTCATGCTGTGCATGTGCATCAGGGGGCTCCAGGTCAGGGCCGTGGCTGCCACCGCGTTTCCGTTCAGGTCTGTGACGTTCAGGGTAACGGGCGTATATCCCGTTTCAAACCGGCCTTTGGGCGTATAAAGGGCTACTTTATGGGTAGCATTTTGTAAAGTAGCCGCGAGTTGAAGATCGGCCAGGGGATCCGGCGTGATGTCTTCGTTTGTACAGGCGGTAAACAGGAGTCCGCTTATCAGGAGATATAGGAGATTTTTCATTGGAATGAGTTTTGAGCTATGAGCTATTAGCTGTTAGAAATTAGATATTAGATATTGGTGGGGAATGGTGGACCGACGGAATGTTCCATATTTCTTCCGGATGCTTACTTTTGGGGAAAGCATTTTGCCTCACTTCCTTTTGCAGAAATGATTTTGTCTATTGAAAAAAGAATTGTCGGGCCATTAAACCGCTTGTGGTGGTTTGCGGTTTTGTTTTATAAAATCAAAGGAGTAGGTATCGGGCCGGAGAGTCGCCGGCGCATTTTCAGAGGTATCCACGGAGGGAGTTTCCGGGAAATCGAATGAAAAGGAAGGGGGAAAGTACTGGTTTTCCAGTTGTAGCTGAACCAGGATCCTGGAAGCGTTCTCTTTCTGTTTTTCCCGGAACATCTTGGAGAGCTCACATTTCCCGTCGCAATGAAGGTCAGGCCGGTCTTTGTTGATACAGAAGAGTTCGATGAAGACCTCCTGGTTAAACCCGTAAACCGCGTACAGAATACTGTTCTTCATCAGGCAGAGCAGCATGAGGGAAACCAGGGCGGCGGTAGCTATTTGGGATAAACGGGTCAACGTTTTCAGAATTAACGATGCAAATATCTTTAATTATTCGGTGGGGGTAAAGTGAAGCGCTCATATTATTTTATGAGAGGCGTCATATTCGGCCGTCTATGCCGATCGCTAAAATTTATAGGGGGAGCGTAGGCCGGAAACGTATTATTGTGTAGTTTTCGCTATGAGTCGGGCCATAGACCCGAATAGCTCAGAGACAGATATGAAACGGCTGCTTGCTCTCATTTTCATTTTCGGCGCCGGGACGCTCTTTGGCCAGGAGGTGCCGGAGCTTACCCGTACCCAAAAAGACAGCATCCGTTATGCGCGTCTCAAAGAGAAAATGTACAAGAGAAAACTTACCCGCGAGATTTACGGACTTCTTTTCCGGGATGTGTATAACCAGAAGCAAAGCCAGGGTACCGAGGTGACGGAAGTGGAACGCAATTCTTTTGAGACTTACAAGGGCAGAATCGTGCGGGAGATTGCGGTTCGGCAGCTTGATGTGATGGGTGCATCGGTATACGATACCACCCGTGAGGGAAATAAACTACAGCGCTTTATAAGCCGGAAAGTACATATTAATACGCAGGAGAAAGCCATCCGGCGGTCTATGTTGATTTTCAGGGAGGGAGACGAGGTAGATCCGCTGCTCTTCAGGGAAAATGAGCGTATCCTTAGGCAAAGCAATGTGCTGCTTGACGCCCGGATTTTGTTGACGCCGGTAAACGACGAAGAGGTGGATGTGGTGGTACTCGTGCAGGATATCTGGCCGGTGATTCCCGAAGGCAGCTTCAGCGGGTTCGATAATTTCGGGGTGGGTTTTACCAATCACAATGTGAAGGGGTGGACCCACGCCAGTACCAACGTGGTACGCTGGCGGGGCGACGATACCCTTCAGAAATTGGGATTCAGGTCGGTGTACAGCATCCCCTATATCAAGCGAAGCTTTGTAAGCGGACAGGCCGGTTTTATTTGGGAACGAGACCTGAAACAGCAGTTTCTAAAGTTTGAAAGACCGTTTCTGTCGGTAGAAACCCGCTATGCCGGGGCTTTTGAGATGGGCTTTAAGGAAGTGCGGGAATATAAGAAGGAGACCCATAATCTCGATACCACCATGATTTTTCCGGTTCAACACGCCTATCTTGACCTTTGGGCGGGAAGGGCCTTTAAACTGGGCAGTTCTGAGGAAAATCAGACCAAGCGACTGGTATTGGCCTCCCGCTTTTACAGCTACGGTTACCTGAAGCGGCCGGAGGTTTCGGCCGACAGCAACCGGGCCTATTGGAACCAGAGCAATCTGCTGTTCAGCCTGGGCTTTTCTAACCGGAAATACCGGCGTGACCTCCTTATTTTTGGCTTCGGTCGTACCGAAGACGTACCTATGGGCAGTATGGTGAGCGCCACGGTGGGGCGCAGCAGTACCGAATTCGGCAGTCGGGGATATGCCGGCCTGCGTTTCTCCAAAGGGGGATATCTGTCGGGGAAATACGGCTATCTGTACGGCCTGGCCGACATGGGCAGCTACCTGAAAAGCGGGGAGCCCCACCAGGGGGTGCTGAACACCACCGTGACGTATTTTACGCCCCTCATGCGCCTGGGTCTTAGCCAGGTGAGGCAATTTGTTAACGTTCGCTATACCCAGGGTTTTCATCGAGACCCCCTGGAGTACATCAACCTTACGGACGAGTATGGCCTGCGGGGTATCCGCTCGGACCGGCTCATCGGTAAAAAACGCCTGAACCTGGGCCTGGAGACGGTCTTGTTTTCGCCGGGTTCGGTGCTGGGCTTCCGTGGGGCGCATTTCGCCTATGCTGACCTGGGCCTCATCGCCGACCAGGGGAGCCTGTGGAGCAGCCGCCTCTACAGCGGCTTCGGACTGGGCATCCGGCTGAGAAACGAACACCTGACGTTTAATACCATAGAATTCCGGATCTCCTGGTACCCCAATGTACCCGCGCTGCCCAGCCCCTTCCGCTTGGGGGTATCCGGGGCCACCAGCCTGCAATTGCAGGATTTTGATATTTCAGCGCCGGCGATTGTGCCGTTGCGCTAGGAAACGGTTTCCTCTACAACTTTAGGCATTTCCCTGTCGCTTTTAGTGAGAATCGCGCGTGACCACACTGCCGGAACTGCCCCGGAGGAAGTCGAGATCCGCACCCTGGTCGGCACCCATCACATGCTTCACATACATGCTCACGTAGCCGCGGGTGGCGGCAGGGGCAGGGGGCTGCCAGGAGGCCCGGCGGCGGCTCAGTTCTTCGTCAGAAACCAGTAGCTGTAAGAGGCGGTTTTCTACATCCAGTTGAATGAGGTCGCCGTTCTCTACCAGGGCCAGGGTGCCGCCAATGGCCGATTCGGGCGATACGTGCAGCACTACCGTACCGTAAGCCGTGCCGCTCATGCGTCCGTCAGAAATGCGCACCATGTCGGTGATGCCCTTTTGCAGGAGTTTCTTGGGAAGGGCCATGTTGCCCACTTCCGGCATACCGGGGTAGCCTACCGGACCCACATATTTCAGGACCATCACGCAGGTTTCGTCGATATCCAGGTCAGGGTCATCAATGCGGGCGTGGTAGTCTTCTATGCTTTCAAACACTACAGCGCGGCCCGTATGGTTCATGAGCGCGGGGGTGGCGGCGGAGGGCTTCAGTACGGCGCCGTTTTCGGCCAGGTTTCCTTTCACTACCACTATGCCGGCTTCTGCCTGAAGGGGAGCAGACCGCGGAGCGATCACATCGGTATTGTAGCATTCCTGGCCGGTGCCGATGTTTTTATGGTGGTTTTTGCCGGTAACGGTCACTACATTCTCGTGCAACTCGGCCCGAAGCTGATCCATCACCACGGGCAGGCCGCCGGCGTAATAAAAGTCTTCCATGAGGTATTTCCCGGAAGGCATCAGGTTGAGCAGGAGAGGGATACTGCTGCCGAGGCGGTCGAAATCTTCCAGGCGAAGGTCTACGCCTACCCGCCCCGCAATGGCCAGGAGGTGGATGATCAGGTTAGAGGAGCCCCCCACGGCCGCGTTTACTTTAATGGCATTTTCGAAAGCCTCCCGGGTCAGTATTTTGTCGATGGTCAGGTCTTCTTTCACCATTTCCACAATGCGCCGCCCGCTGAGCTGGGCCAGCACCCGCTTGCGGGAGTCGGCCGCCGGAATGGCCGCTGCGCCGGAGAGGGTCAATCCGAGCGACTCCACCATGCAGGCCATGGTAGAGGCCGTGCCCATGGTCATGCAGTGGCCTATGCTGCGGCTCATACAGCTTTCGGCAAACTCGCATTCTTCCTGGGTCATGCGCCCGGTTTTCATGTCTTCGTCAAATTTCCAGACGTGGGTGCCGGAGCCTATGGTTTGTCCTTTGTAGTGGCCGTTCAGCATGGGTCCGCCGGGTACCACAATGGTGGGCAGACCTACGCTGGCGGCGCCCATCACGGTAGAGGGAGTGGTTTTATCGCATCCGGTCAACAGCACTACGCCATCAATAGGGTTTCCCCGGATAGATTCCTCCGCATCCATGCTCGCCAGGTTACGGAAAAGCATGGCCGTAGGTTTCAGGAGGGTTTCGCCAAGGCTCATCACGGGAAATTCTACCGGGAAGCCACCGGCTTCGAGTACACCCCGCTTTACCCTTTCTGCCAGATCATTGAAGTGGGCATTACAGGGGGTAAGTTCGCTGAAGGTGTTGCAGATGCCGATCACCGGTCGGCCGTCAAACATGTCGGTGGGCATACCCTGGTTTTTCATCCAGCTCCGGTAAATGATACCGTCTTTATCGCGTTTTCCAAACCATCCGCGGGAGCGAAGTTCTTTGCTCATATCTCTCTTTCATTTAAGGTCACCCCGAAAATAGGGAAAAAGTGGGAGAAAGTGTGAAGCAGATGGCTAATATTATACGAAAAAACAGGGATTCCGGGCCGATGGCGTAAAACTTGGTTCTGGAAGCAGAGGAAGGGAAAATATTTTCTATAAATTTTTTATCACCGTTTGGAATCTGGAAAAAATCTTCTACCTTTGCACTTCGATTTCGGAAACGGGATCGAAACATAAACAAAAAAGGCCGTTAAAAGCGCTAATTTTCGATTTATGGGACCAGCCGGCCCTATCGTCTAGCGGTTAGG
>JBEBRS010000149.1:0-7704 GCA_040394705.1 Leadbetterella byssophila | reverse complement strand
ACGTATACGGTGAGTGAAAAGCCCACAAGTACGGTAGGCGAAACCTTGTATAAACTTCATTATTTCGCACAAATTCCGTGGGTAGGCATGTGGTTAGCGGGTTTTGTTTCCCTTTTCTTTCTTTTTGCAACACTCACGGGGCTACTGGTTCACTGGAAGAACATGTTTACGAAGTTCTGGACTTTTTCTTTTCGCGGGGCCTGGAAACAGATCTGGGCCAATAGTCATACGGTTTTTGGCTTGCTGGGGCTGCCGTATCAGGTGATGTACGCCGTGACCGGGGCATTTTATCTGCTTCTGCTGCTGGTATTACTGCCCGCAGTTATGGTCTTTTATGAAGGGAAGCCCGAAAAAGTGTATGCCATGGCGTATCCCATGTATGGCGTGGAATATAATGAAGCGGCAGCTGATTTTGATCATACCCAAAACCTGGCCGATTTATACCGGAAAGTAAAAGCGGAATATGGCGATGAATATGAAATTCCCGCGGTGCAGACCCACCATATTTATAAGGAAGACGGAGTGGCTAATTTTCGGTTGGTGAGTAAAGACCTGCGCATTTTTGCCTCTAACGGATATATCGGCTATCGCCTCAAAAACGGGGCGGAGGTGTACAATGCCCTTCCCGGGAAAGATAAAAAATGGACGTCTGCGGTGGTAGAGACCATTATGCACCTTCATTTCGCCTCTTTTGGCGGACTATTGGTCAAGGCCCTGTATTTTGTGATGGCCTTGTTTTCCTGTTTCGTATTTGTGAGCGGAATTCTGCTCTGGAAGGAAGCCCGCAATAATAATCGATATACGGTGCAACAAAAGCGCTTTCATAAGCGGGTGACCCATGTTTTTCTGGCCATTTGTTTTACCCTCTTTCCGGCCATTGCCCTGCTCTTTTGTGCAGAGTTGCTGGTACCGGCAGAAAATCATGCTTTTCGGGTTAATACGGTGTTCTTCCTGGGATGGCTGGCTTTTGCCCTGATCGCACTCACCCGCCCCTCAGAGAGAGAAATTACGCGCTTTAGCCTGGTCCTTGGTGCAACTTTCGCGGTGCTGGTACCCATAATTAACGGACTCACCACCGGCGACTGGCTGGGGAAAACAGCAATACCGCAGGTGTGGATTACGGACGTGTTCTGGCTGTTTACAGGGCTGCTCTCGTTTTCTCTTTTGCAGTTTACAAAGACTGAGCTAACTCCGGCACCCGAAACAGTAACGGAAGAAGTGCCGTCTCTCGAAGAGTAAATTAACTTCTATTTAAAAGCCGCCCTTAGCTCCTCCCGGTCGTCAAAGTGGCTTTTTATCCCTTTTACTTCCTGGTACGTTTCGTGGCCTTTGCCGGCAATCAGGATGATGTCTTCCGGGCCGGCCAGGGAGACGGCATGCCGGATGGCTTCGCGTCGGTCGGTGATTTGCTCCACTTTCCGGCGTTTGGTGACGGGTACCCCGGCCTGCATGTCGGTAAGGATATCTTCCGGATTCTCATTTCGGGGGTTATCGGAGGTGAGAATGACGATATCCGATAGGTCACAGGCAATGCCCGCCATTAAAGGCCGCTTGCCTTTGTCGCGGTTTCCTCCGCAGCCCACTACCGTGATTACCCGTTCGTGGCCCTGCCTCAGGTCATTGATGGTTTCCAGTACATTTTTCAGGGCGTCAGGTGTATGGGCATAATCTACAATGCCCACCGTGTGCCGCGGTGAAATGACCTGCTCAAAGCGGCCGGGAGGTGGGGTGAGTTGAGAAAGTTCGGTCAGGATATTTTCAGGCGTTTCTTCCAGGAGTACAGCGGCACCGTATACTGCCAGGAGGTTGTAAGCATTAAATTTTCCGATCAGTTTAAACCACACCTCTTGTCCGTCAATATCCATTTGAAGGCCAAAAAGGCCGCAATCGAGTATCTTTCCTTTGAAATCCGCAATGTTTTTCAGGGAGTAAGCGTGTTTTTCCGCTTTCGTATTTTGCAGCATGATTTTCCCGTTCCGGTCATCGGTGTTGGTCAGGGCGAAAGCCGAAGCCGGCAGCATATCAAAGAAGCCTTTTTTGGCTTTGATGTATTCGTCGAAGGTATGATGGAAGTCGAGGTGATCCTGGGTGATATTGGTGAAAATTCCCCCGGAGAAATGAAGGCCCGCAATTCTTTCCTGCACCACAGCGTGTGAGCTCACCTCCATGAACACAAAGGAGCATCCTTTCCGGTGCATCAGGTGCAGGAGTTCGTTTAGGCGGAGCGCGTCTGGGGTGGTGTGCGTGGAAGGAATGACTTCGTCTTCCACCTGGTTTTGCACGGTGGAGAGCAGTCCGCAGGAGTAGCCCAGTTTCCTGAACAGGCTGAACAGAAGGGTGGCTACAGAGGTTTTTCCGTTAGTGCCGGTGACGCCCACGAGGCTTAATCTGCGGGAAGGGTTGCCGTAAAAGTTGCCAGCGGCGATGCCCATGGCCCGCGCAGAATTCTCCACCTGCACATAGGTGACTTCAGGCAATAGCTCATCGGGTAAGATTTCACAAAGTACGGCCGATGCTCCTGCTTCCACCGCTTTTGTAATAAAACTGTGTCCGTCAGTTTGTGTTCCCGGGATAGCCACAAACAGCGTTCCGGCTTCAATTTTTCGGGAATCAAATTCGATTTTAGAAATCTCGGTATCGGTTTTTCCTGAAACTGATTTGAGGGAAACGTTATAAAGAATATCGCTGAGGAGCATCGTTGTTTTTTTTGTGTAAATATAAAGGGATAGAACGAAAAAGTAATTTTATTCCGTTCCGGAAATAAATGTAAAATTTGTGTACTTTTACTTTGCATAACTTTAAAATCAGGCACAACCTATGCGTAAGGGATTATCTATAGTACAAGCAGACATCAAAAATTGCATTTTTACAATCAGGGGTATGCAGGTCATGCTTGACCGTGACCTGGCGGAAATGTACCAGGTGGAAACGAAAGTTTTGAATCAGGCGGTAAAAAGAAATGCGGAACGCTTCCCGGATTTGTTTAGGTTTCAACTTAATGAAATAGAGAAAATAGAACTGGTCACAATTTGTGACCGGTTTGAGCCATTAAAACATTCTTCCAATAACCCTTACGCCTTTACCGAACAAGGGGTAGCCATGCTTTCTGCCGTTTTGCGTAGCGATATTGCCATAAAAGTAAGTATTCAAATCATTAATGCTTTTGTAACTATGCGAAAAATGATATCCTCTCACAGCGGCTTGTTACAACGCATGGACAGCTTTGAGCGCAGACAATTAGAAACCGACCAAAAAGTAGAACAAATTTTTAAGGCCCTGGAAAGTAACACTATTCCTACACAAGGTGTGTTTTTTGACGGGCAGGTATTTGATGCTTACGAGCTTGCCTCTAAAATTATACGCTCTGCCCAACAAAGCATTATACTGATCGACAATTACATCGACGAAAGCACCTTTACGCATTTAGCCAAAAAGAAAAAGGAGGTAAACGTAGTAATATTGACTAAATCTACAGGCAAACAACAAATGCTTGACCTTCAAAAAGCCAACGCGCAATATGGGAACTTCAAATTGAAAGCCTTCACCCAAAGCCACGACCGCTTTTTAATCATTGACGGCTCAGAAATCTATCATCTCGGGGCCTCATTAAAAGATCTGGGTAGAAAATGGTTCGCTTTTTCTAAAATGGGAAAGAGTACTGTAAGTAGTATTTTGAGTGAAATTTCGGAATTGGAAGGATATGGATAAAGCCGAGTCCAACAAGTTGAGACTCGGCTTCGACCAAGATTTTTTATAATGTAAGCAGAGTCTCGGCAAGCCGAAGACTCTGCCTGGACACAAATACACAAAATGATCAGAAGCGGTACCCCCGCAAAAACTCCTCCGTCATCATCCGTTTCTTTCCCTCCAGCTGTAGGGAAAGAAGGTTCAGGAAGCCCTGGCCAGTAGCGGCTACAAGAGTTTTTTTATGGTCGGTGTATAGTTGTTCCGTCACTTTTTCAAGACCGGCAGGCAGAGAAGATAGCGGCTGTGCTTCAAAAATCTTCAGTTGTTTATCGTGGAGGGTGGTCCAGGCGGCCGGGTAGGGACTGAGTCCGCGCACAAAATTGTGAAGGGTGTCTGCGTCGCGTGTCCAGTCGATCTCCGTGGTTTCCCGGAAAATTTTTGGTGCGGCTTTGAGTTTGCCACTAAATGTTTGAGGTACTTCGGGGTAGTTTCCGGCTTCAATAGCTTTTACGGTTTTTACCACCAGGTCGGCGCCGGTCCACATCATTTTGTCGTGAAGATCACCGGCAGAGTCATTCTCGCCAATGGCGACGGTGTCGGTAAAGATGATTTTCCCGGTATCAATCTCCTTTTCAATAAAGAAGGTGGTGACGCCGGTTTTCTTTTCGCCGTTGATTACCGCCCAGTTGATGGGTGCGGCACCGCGGTACTGGGGCAGGAGGGAGCCGTGCAGGTTAATGGTGCCTTTGGGCGGCATGGCCCAGACGGCTTCGGGCAGCATGCGGAAAGCCACTACCACCTGGAGATCGGCTTTGTATGCCGCCAGTTCTTCCAGGAAAGGCTTGCTTTTGAGTTTTTCCGGTTGAAGTACGGGAATGTTCCGGGAAACGGCGAATTTTTTGACCGGCGATTCGCTCATTTTAAGCCCCCGACCCACCGGTTTATCCGGTGCGGTGACCACGGCTACCACCTCAAAATGATTTTCTACCAGTCTTTGGAGGGTGGCCACCGCAAAATCCGGCGTTCCCATAAACACAATTCTCATACTATCTCATGCGGTCGGCTGAACGAACCAGTTTCTCGTCTTTTTTGATAAAATAATTGGCGATGGAATTACTGAGCAGGGCGATAATTAATGCAAAAATACCCGCTTCGTAAGTTTCTTCACCTCCCACGCCTACTTCCTTGGCGTCTTTCACAATATGGTATACCGTGACGGCCAGGGTAGCGCCCATCAGGAGGGCATTAAACGCTACGAAAAGAATCTGGCGCAGGCGGTTACGGTATTGAAATATGGCGATTACGCTTACCAGTACGGCGATACACGCCATGACTGCCACATAAAATATGGGTTTTTCCGTACCCAGGGTGCCGGTCTTGTGTAAGACGTGATAAGGGTTGACCACAATCGACTCCCAGTCGGAGAGCGTTCGGGTATACGTATTCGTACCGAGGAAGACGGCCAGGGCCATGGCGGAGATCAATAAAAATACCGATTGAATTCTCTGAATCATTGCAATTGAAATGTTTGTGCAAAAATAGCATTTTAATTCCGGTTTGAAATGCATTTGTCGCCGTTCGCTCCGTTATCCCTGAGGTTCGTGCCTCACATTAAAAGGAATGAGCGCTTTTTATCGTATTTTTGTACTTTATTCTGGAATTGACTATGGGGAAATGGATAACGGTTATCGGGGGGATCCTCCTCCTGAATCTTGCAAGTTCTTGGGTGTATTTCCGCTGGGATCTCACCGAAGATAAGCGTTATTCTATTTCCGGGGCTACGCAAAACCTGCTCAAAGACCTGGAAACGCCCGTGGAGGTGACGGTGTACCTGGAAGGAGATAATCTGCCCGGCGGGTTTGAACGTCTCAGACGGGCGGTCCAGGAAACGCTGAGGGAATTCCGTCATTATGCCGATATTTCCGTAGCGTATGTAGATCCGGGAAGCGGAAGTGCGGAAGAAGTGAAGGGGCGTTATGCCGGTTTTACCGAAAAAGGGATGGTGCCTACCCAGGTGTTTGATCAGAAGGGGGGGCGAAAGTCGGAAATAGCCATATTCCCTTACGCGGTAGTCAGGACGGAGGGAAAGGAAGACGTGGTGCAGCTTTTGAAGTCTGACCAGATTACTTCGGTCACGCCGGAAGAGAAGCTGAACCAGTCGTACGAGAATGTAGAATATACGCTGGCCTCTTCCATCGCCAAATTAACGGCCAAGGAGAAAAAGAACGTGGGGTTGCTGCCCGAATTTACCTCGGCCAGTCCCCTGGAATTCGGGGGGATGATAGAAGCGGTGAAAGACCGGTACAATTTTTTCATTATTGACGCCCGGGCTTCCCGGAGTTTCGACGGGCTGGACGCACTGATTATTCCCTCTCCCGATAAGCCTGTGGATGACAGCACCAAGTTCAAGATCGACCAGTTTATCATGACCGGCGGGTCCGTGCTTTTCTTTGTCGATGGTCTGAAAGTAGATTCAGTAGGGCTTGAAGGAAGTTATGCCCAGCCTTTGGATGTAAACCTCGATGACCTCCTGTTCAATTATGGCCTCCGGTTGAACAAAAATATCGTGAAAGACGGCCTCAATGCCGCGGTGATCCCCCTGGTGGTGGGTCAGATGGGAGACGAGCCGAACATACAGCCGGTGGTTTACCGTTACTTTCCCCTCATCAATAATTTTGGAAATAGTTTGATTACCAAAAATATAGGCATGGTACTGACCCAATATGCGGCTACGATCGACACGGTGAACACGGGAGACGGACTGCTTAAGACGCCTTTACTCCTGACTTCTCCGCATACCATGGTGCTGAATGCGCCGGCTTTGATCACGTTTAATGAAGCCCGGAAAGACACGGAAGAAGAGGAATACAGGGAAGGGGTCAAAGCGGTGGCGTATCTGGTGGAAGGGGAGTTTAAGTCGCTTTACCGGAATCGTATTGCGGAAGGAGTTATCCGGGAGTCGGCACCCGCCAAAATACTGGTGGTGGCAGACGGGAACGTAATCCGGAACGAGATCAATGCGGAGAAAGGTACGTTTTATCCCCTGGGGTTCGACAAGTATTTTAAACACTGGTACGGGAATGAAGATTTTCTTCTGAACGCGTTGAGTTACCTGACCGACAGCGAAGGGATTTTGCTTTCAAGGTCAAAGACGGTGGGCATAAGGCCCCTGGATACTTTAAAGATCCGGGAAAAGCGGACGGAGGTTCAGCTTGTAAATATCGTGCTTCCGCTGGTCATTTTGTTGTTATTCGGGGCTATTCGTTACTTGTGGATCCGGAAGAAATATGCGGCTGTATAAACAAAGGGCCGGCCATCGGCCAGCCCCTGTCGTGTTCTAACTAAATAACAATTTTTAACTCTTCTTTCTGCTCTTTTTCAAGCCGGATTTCTTTGGTGAATGTAGACGACTTGTCAGACAATTCAAGGGTGTAATCACCCGACTCCAGGTTCGAAAGGTTAAGGCTGATTCCCATCTTGTGCTTGTTTTTGCCTATGTTTTCCGACTGAATCACTTTTCCCTGGGCGTCTTTGATTTCTAATCGTAGCGCATCCGTAGATTCCTTGTTCACAAATACTTTGAGGGTATGCGTATTGTGTACATTGTACATTCCCACTTGGAAAGAGGCAGGTTTTGCGTTGGCAAAGGCCAAAGTGCTGCTGATCGCCAGTACGGCGAAGGTCTTAAATAGCTTTTTCATAATTTTAAGTAAGTTTTATTGCTTTTTCGTTTCAAAATTAATACCGTACATTTTATCAGAAAAGCATTTCTGGTTGAATGGTCGGATTTGGTTTTTGAATGGATAAAAACAGGTTTTGTAATAGCTTTCAGGTAAAAGATGCGGGGCAAAGGCCCAAGGTTGCATCCTGCTATAAAAACTTTTGAAATGGTGAAAAGTTACAGGAGTCAATAAAAAAAAGCCGTCGGGTTTCCCCGGCGGCTTCTCTCTTGTAAAAGTATATAAGATTATTGTAGTTTCTCTACCTGCAGGTATCCCAGTTCTACCGGGGTGCTTC
>JBEBRS010000148.1:0-7754 GCA_040394705.1 Leadbetterella byssophila | reverse complement strand
CTTGTAATTTGAATCATCACTGCAAAGTTCAGAAGGCAAAATTATTCTCAAAATCTCAGATTACACAATATCGGGCGGGAATAAGTATGTAAAAGGGAGAAATTGGTGGTCCAGACAAGTAACCCCAGCAGGGTATAATGGTGTGGTCTTCCTTTCGCATAATGTTCGTTGTCAACTGTCAATTCACGCCCTTAATACCCTTTTAATTTCCATTAAATTTTCCTTAAAACTGCTTCTGTGCACCCCAAATAGCTTAGAAGGGAAGAAGAAATGCTTTTACTTTGCATTGTAAATATGCCTTAAGTGGTAAAACGAATCATTTATAAATCGTTACTACAATATTCTTATTCATTAATACCTGATTTCGGGGTTCCCGCTGGTGTAAAATTAAGACAATTACGCGTTATCAGGAGATGGACTGGCAATACGCCATCCGACTAAATTTTTATACCGATGAAATAGCCATGAGCATTCAGCCGGGTGGCGCACCACTATCAGAAGTTGAACACACCAAGTGGTGAGTCGCCCGGCAGACCGCTGATAGCTAAAGGCTGAAAGCTAAAATTTATACCTATGAAAGACATCTTAAAACTATTGTGGTGGAGTAGCCTGGCGGCTCTCCTCATCACCGGATGCAAAGAAGAAGAAAAAGAAGATCCGGGCCTGGCACTTCCGGTGAAACTTCTTAAAAAGGATTCTGCCATTACTACGTTTGAGTTTCTGGGCGCCGTAGAGGGAAAGGTCAATGTAGAGATTCGTCCCCAGGTAGAGGGCATCCTGGAAAACATCTATATCGATGAAGGCGATTTTGTCAAAGCCGGCCAACCCATCTTCCGGATCAATGAACTGCCTTACCAGGAACAGGTAAAAAATGCCCGGGCGAACGTAGAAGTAGAAAAAGCCCGCCTGCGGAATGCGGAAATTGAGCTAAGCCGCCTGCAACCCCTGGTAGACAACGAGGTAATTTCCGAGGTACAGCTGAAAACGGCCGAATCGAACCTGGAGGTAGCCAAAGCCTCCCTGGCCCGGGCCCAGGCCCTCGAAGCCACCGCCCGCATCAACATGGGTTTCACCACCATCAAAGCCCCAGTAAACGGGTATATTGGCCGTATTCCTAAACGTATCGGGAACCTGGTGGCCAAAAACGACAGCCAGCCCATCACCGTACTTTCCGATATTGAAGAAGTATATGTGTACTTTACCATGAGCGAATCCGACTACCTCTTCTTTAAAAAAATGAGCCAGGATTCCACGGCTAAGAAAATCAATCCGAATGTAAAACTGGTGCTGGCTGACGGCTCCGTTTACGAACTGCCCGGGCGAATCGATGCCGACGCAGGACAGGTCAACCGCTCTACAGGAGCCATATCCCTGCGCGCCACCTTTTCCAACCCGAATAAACTGCTGCGCTCCGGAAATACCGGGAAGATCCTGATGGAACAACTGCATCCCAATGTGCTGCTGATCCCCCAGGTGGCCACGTCCGTGATCCAGGACCGTACCTTTGTCTTCCGCCTGAAAGACGACAATACCGTAGAACGCGTACTGGTCAGCATAGAAGGAAAATCCGGACGGAACTACATCGTGGCGGATGACAACCTGAAAGAAAACGACCGAATTGTTACTTCCGGACTCGATAAACTGACCGAAGGCGTGAAAGTGAACCCCATGGGCGAGTCCCAGATTCTAAGCCAGAAACTAAGATAACCCCCCGCTTATGTTTAAATACGTTTTAAACAGGCCCGTACTCGCTTCGGTGATTTCCTTGCTGATCCTGATTTCCGGCCTGATTTCCATTCTGAGGCTTCCGGTCACCCGTTTTCCGGACATCGCCCCCCCCAGTGTAAGCATCAGTGTCTCCTACCCGGGCGGAAACGCCGAAACGGTGGCCAAATCCGTACTCCTCCCTCTGGAAGAGGCGGTAAACGGCGTGGAGAACATGACCTATATCAAATCCAGCGCCAATAACTCGGGTTCCGGGAATATTTCGGTCTTCTTTAAGCCGGGCACCGACCCTGACATCGCCGCTGTGAACGTACAGAACAGCATTTCCCGCGCGGTGAACCAGATTCCTTCGGAAGTAAACGAGGCCGGGATATCGGTGGTGAAAAGACAGAGCGGCAGTATCATGACCATCAATATCTTCAGCGATAAAGCCGACGGTCCCTATGACGAAACCTTCCTCCAGGCTTACGCCCGGATCAACGTGATCCGCGAAATACTTCGGGTGGAAGGTGTGGCCCAGGCCACCCTCCTTGGCGGTCGCGACTACTCCATGCGGATCTGGCTCAACCCGGAGAAACTGGCGGTCTACGGACTGATTCCCCAGGAAGTGATCAGCGCCATCCGCGAGCAAAACTTTGAGGCTGCTCCCGGCAAGTTCGGGGAGGCCTCGTACGAAGTGTTCGAAGCCGTCCTTAAACACAAAGGACGCTTTAGTGAACCCGAAGAATACGAACGCATTCCCATCCGCACCAACCAGGACGGCTCCGTGCTGTATCTGAAAGATGTGGCCCGGGTAGAGTTTGGCTCTTCGAATTACGGCAGCGACAACAAAGTGAACGCGCGCCCGGGCATCACCATTAACGTATCTCAAACCAATAACTCGAACGCCAAAGTCATTGACCAGAAGGTCAGGGAGGTGTTGGAAAATACTGCCAAACTCTTTCCCGAAGGCATTTCCTACGATATTTCCTATAGTGTGCGGGAACAGATTGACGAGTCGATCAAACAGGTAATCAAAACGCTGTTTGAGGCTTTTATCCTCGTTTTTATTACCGTCTTTATCTTTCTGCAGAACTACCGGGCCACCCTGATTCCTGCGGTAGCCATTCCGGTTTCTCTGATCGGCACCTTCTTTTTTCTGGACATGATGGGTTTCTCCATCAACGTGCTGACCATGTTTGCCCTGGTGCTGTCTATAGGTATCGTGGTAGATGATGCGATTGTGGTGGTAGAAGCCGTGTACCATAAAATGCACAGCAAAAAAATGAAAACCTACCCGGCCACGGTAGAAGCCATGAACGAAATTTCCAAAGCCCTCATTTCCATTACCCTGGTGATGGCCGCGGTTTTTCTGCCGGTAGGCTTTATGGAAGGTCCTGTGGGGCTGTTCTACCGGCAGTTTGCCTACACCCTGGTAGCGGCGGTGTTCATTTCCGCAGTAAATGCCCTTACGCTGAGTCCGGTACTATGTTCCCTTCTGCTGAAGCCGGCAGACCACGAGGAGGAGGAAGGAAAAAGCACCTTTGCGCGGTACCGCGACCGGCTTTTCCATAGCTTCAATTACGGATTCGAGGCGTTTACGGAGAAATATATCCGGATTGTGCGGTGGACCACCCTGCACAGGAAACTGAGCTTCCTGGGCCTGGGCCTCATTTTTGTGCTTACCTATTTCCTGTTTGTCAAGACACCCAAATCGTTTATTCCCACGGAAGACGACAGCTTCCTGACCTATTCTCTTGCGATGCCCTCGGGTTCTTCCCTGAACAGAACCACAGAAGCCATCACGCTTGCCGACAGCATCATACAGCAATACGAAGCGGTGGCCTCGGTAAACAGTATCTCGGGTTACAATGTGATTGACGCCTCTACCAGCCCCTCTTTCGGGATGGGATATATTAATCTGAAACCTATAGAAGACCGGTCTTCTATCAATAAGGTTATCGAGGATCTCAGGGAACAATTGAGTTCCGTGACAGACGCCCGGATTTCCGTATTCGCTCGTCCTACGGTACAGGGTTTCGGAGATTTCGACGGGATTGAGCTTATGCTCCAGGACCGTCTGGGAGGAGAATTTTCCAACTTCAGCCAGGTGGCCGATGAGTTCATCCGGGAGATGAACCGCCTTCCTCAAATTGAGAACGCCTTTACCTCTTTCCGGGCCGACTTTCCTCAATATGAAATCACCATAGACTACCTGAAGGCGAAAGCCCTGGGTGTCAATACCCGGGAAATGATGCGTACTGTGCAGTCGCTTTTCGGGCGGGTGCAGGCGGGCGACTTCAATCGTTTCGGGCGACAATACCGCGTATATATGCAGGCGGATGTACAATACCGCGATGAACCGGGTACGCTCAATTCGGTCTTTGTTAAAAACAGCCGGGGCGAAATGATCCCGATCAACACGCTGATCAAGGTAAACCGGGTATTCGGGCCTGAGATTGTGACCCGCTACAACCTGTTTAACGGCATCAGCATTAAGGCCTCCGCCGCGCCCGGGTACAGCTCCGGCGATGCCATTGCCGCAGTAGAAAAACTGGCCGCGGAGAAAATCCCGGCAAGCTACAGCTACGAATGGACGGGCATCAGCCTGGAAGAGAAGGGCGCCGGTTCTCAAACGGCCCTCATTTTCGCACTAAGCCTCATTTTCGTATATTTCCTGCTGGCGGCCCAATACGAGAGCTATATTATTCCCCTGGCCGTACTCCTTTCTATTCCTACGGGTATACTGGGCGTTTTTGTATTTATTAACCTGGCCGGGCTGGAGAACAATATCTACGTACAGGTAGGGTTGATTATGCTGATCGGGCTGCTGGCCAAAAACGCAATCCTGATTGTGGAATACGGCATACAGAGCCGTAAACAAGGCGCCACCGCCGTGCAGGCGGCCCTTAACGCCGCACGCCTGCGTCTGCGACCCATCATCATGACTTCCCTGGCTTTTGTAGCAGGGCTGATCCCCCTGATGGTTTCTACAGGTCCTTCTGCCATTGGCAACAAGTCGGTGAGCATCAGCGCTGCCGGCGGTATGCTCTTCGGAATTTTACTGGGCCTCTTTATTATCCCCCTGCTTTACCTGGCTTTCCAGGTATTGCATGACCGGGTATCCCAACACCTAAACATTGAAAGAGATGAAGCTTAAAATCCTTCTGACCGGCGGTATACTATGGGCTTTGAGCAGCTGCAAGATAGGTCAGCCCTATGAAAGAGAAGTGCAAAACCTTCCCGAAAACTTCAGAAATCAGACCGTAAAAGACAGCCTGAATGTGGCCCGTATTTCCTGGAAACGTTTTTTCAATGACGCCACCCTGCTTCGCCTGATTGACACCGCCCTGCATTACAACATTTCCCTCTCCATGGCGGAAAAAGATGTGCGTATGGCAGAAGAACAGCTGTTTCAGCGCAAAGCCAACTTCTTCCCCTCTGTCAGGGTGGACCCCGAATTTTACGGGGAAAACCATTCCAAAAACCGGTATTCCTCTCCTAACGGGAAATATTACAGTGAGAAAACGGCCCCCGATTTCATGTTTGTCAGCCGGCGGCAATACCTCTTCCCGGTGCAGTCTTCATGGGAAGCCGACATCTGGGGAAAGCTGAAGCGCATGAAAGAGGGCGCGGCGGCCCGACTGGAAGCAGACCGGGAGTCGCTCCGGGCCTTGCAGACCACCCTGGTGGCCGAAGTAGCCATTACCTACTACAACCTGCTGGTACTTGACGAGCAGATGACCGTGGCCAATACCAACCTGGAGCTGACCCGCAGCACCCTGGAACTTACCCGCCTGCAATTTAAAGCCGGCATGGTAACTTCCCTGGCTATTCAGCAGACCGAAAACCAATTGCTGACCGCCACCGCCCTGATTCCGAAAATCAAAAGGGAAATCTTGCAGGAAGAAAATTACCTGAAAAGCCTGATGGGACAATATCCGGGTGAAATTGAGCGGAGCCGTAAACTGGAAGATGTGCGTTTTTCCGACAATGTCTTTACGGGTACGCCCATAGACCTGCTCCGGAACCGCCCGGATATCATTGCCGCCGAATACGATCTGCTGGCGGCGTACGCCGATGCCGATGTGGCCCGGGCCCAGCGTTACCCTACCCTCGCCCTGGAGTCGGAACTGGGTTTCGATTCCCAGGTGTTCGGTGTGTTATTTAATCCCATGGGATCGCTTTTTTCTACCTTTTCCGCTTCGCTTCTGCAACCTCTCTTTCAGAACCGGAAGCTGAAAACCGCTCAAAATATTGCGGAGATTCAGAAAGAAAAGGTGGGCGACGCCTTCCGGGCTACTTTATTGCGCGCCGTACGTGAGGTGTCGGATGAGGTCAATAATATCCAAAAGCTGGAAGAAGAGTACCAGATTGCCCAGGAGCGCCTTGCCAACGCCAAAACAGCGGTGCAGAATGCTTCCCTGCTTTTCAAAAGCGGCATGGCCAACTACCTGGAAGTCATCAGCGCACAAAGCAATGCCCTGAATAACGAGATTGACCTTTACAACATCCGGCTTGACATTCTGACGGCCAATATTGAACTGTACCGGAAACTGGGCGGAGGCTGGAAGTAACCGGCCTCAGCGCTCTTTCCCGTTTTTCTTTTCCGAAATTTCCTGGATCAGATCGGCCACCAGACCGGTCCAACCCGTTTGGTGAGAAGTACCCAGTCCTTTGCCGTTATCTCCGTGAAAATATTCATGATAGAGATAGAACGGAGCGAAATTCTTGTCCTTATCAAAGAGTTCCACCCCTCCCTGGAAAGGTTTTTGCCCGTTTTTCTCCCGGAAAATACTGATCAGTCGCTCCGATATCTGGAAAGCAGCCTCTTTGAGGGTCACAATTTCCCCGGAGTCGGTGGGGTATTCCACTTCGTAATGTTCTCCGTAGTATTTTGAATATTTATGGAGGGAATCAATGATCAGATAGTTCAGGGGAAACCAGATCGGTCCGCGCCAGTTCGAATTACCGCCCATGATAGACAGGTCTGATTCGCCGGGCGTATACGATACGCTCAGCCGCTCTCCGTGCAGGTTAAAGTGGTACGGGTGAGCCAGGTGATATTTCGAGAGGGAGCGTATACCGTATTCGGAAAGGAATTCGGTTTCGTCGAACAGGCGGCGGAACACCATTTTCATCCGGTGCCCGCGAAGGAGAGACAGCAGGTGGGTCTCGCCTTTCCCGGGCTCATACCAGCGGGAGATCAGCGAGGCCAGGTCGGGTCGGTTGGCCAGGATCCAGTCGAGACGGCGCCGGAAATCCGGGAGTTTCTCCAGCATTTCATCGTCGATCACCTCTACCGCGCAAAGTGGAATCAGCCCCACCAGTGAACGGATCTTCAGGAAGAGCGTGTGGTTATCGTGGGAAGAAATCTTATCGTAATAAAACTGGTCGTCTTCGTCCCAAAGGCCCAGTCCCGACTTATCCATGGGCGTATTAATGGCCTCTGCGATATGGAGGAAATGCTCAAAAAACTTAGAGGCCATATCCTGGTAAGCCGGTCTTTCCAGCGCGATTTCCATGGCTATCCTCAGCATATTGAGGGTATAGATGGCCATCCAGCCGGTGGCATCGGCCTGCTGGAGTTTCACGCCGGGAATCTGCGCGTTGCGGTCAAACACCCCAATATTATCCAAACCCAGGAAACCACCTCCGAAGATATTGTTGCCGTCATGGTCTTTCTGGTTCACCCACCAGGTAAAATTCAGCAGGAGTTTATGAAAAACCCTTTCCAGGAAAACCACGTCGCCTTTTCCTCCGTTCATCCGTTTATCGTGTTCGTACACTTTCAGGGTAGCCCAGGCGTGTACCGGCGGATTGACGTCGGAGAAATTCCATTCGTAAGCCGGAATTTGTCCGTTAGGATGCATATAATACTCTCTCAGTACTACCGAGAGTTGCCGTTTCGCGAAATCGGGGTCTACTTTGGCCAGGGTAACTGTATGGAAAGCCAGATCCCATGCCGCAAACCAGGGGTATTCCCATTTGTCGGGCATAGAAAGAATATTGGCCATATAGGCATGGTGCCAGGAGGCGTTGCGCTCGTA
>JBEBRS010000147.1:0-7817 GCA_040394705.1 Leadbetterella byssophila | reverse complement strand
ATTCTCTCCACTTACTTGTGGTTTCGCTTTAGGCACAAAAGCAGGTTTATTTTCTGTGCTTACTTCTGGTTTTGCCTTGGGTACAAAGGCGGGCTTATTCTCTCCACTTACTTGTGGTTTCGCTTTAGGCACAAAAGCAGGTTTATTTTCTTCTCCACTCTCGGGCTTTGCTTTGGGCACAAAGGCTGGACGTGCTACCACAGGGGCAGGTTTTTCTTCCGGTGTATTGGCAGCGGGCGAAACATCCACCGGCGGTTTAGGCCGGAACACAGGCTTAGGCACAGGTGAGTTTGCGCTACTTACAGGCGCTTTCGTCACCGCCTTAGCCGCCTCTTTTTCGGCCACAAACTGTGCATATAATTCCCGCTTTTCCTGCGCTTCCTCTTCAGAAAGATTAGAGAAAGCGAAATTCAACAGGTTGACATCCTGCACGGAAAAGTCATACTCATCGGTCATGGTCAGGCATTCCGTAGGACAAACCGTGGTACAAAGGCCGCAGAAACAGCACTTCGCCATATCAATATTGAATTTGGCCGCGTGCAGACGAACAGGGGAACCGTCGGAAGCGTGACGGATCAACTCCGGAGATTTAATGGCCTCAATTTCTATACAATCTACCGGACAAATCTTGGCGCATTTGTCGCATACAATACAGTCGTCTATTTCACAATCCAGTTGGTAGCGTCCGGCATCGGGAACGGAAAGTTGCTCATGCGGGTATTTCAGCGTAACATTTCCTTCGGTTACCTCAAAAAAAGCATGATCCCTGATCTCCATAGCCCCCTTGGTCTCACGGGCGGCCCAAAGATGCTTCAGGGTGAGGCTTAAGCCTTTTATAGTGGTTTTGACCCCTTTACCTATATTGGAGAAGTATCCCAAAGTGATTTAACGATATGCCAGGAACAAAAATACGAATTTGAGCCGAACAATGGTTAACTTTACGGCATTAAAGGATAGAAACCTTTCCTCATGAACAAAATATTGCGTTACGTGGTTTCGCCCGAAGTGGCATTTGACGAAACCGCCCTGGAAGATTTCCTGAAAAAAAAGACGGGCCTCCCCCATTTTCATTTTCGCAAACATCGTCAATCCATTGACGCCCGCAACCGGAATATCCGGGTGAACCTGGAAATAGAAATTTCTACTGAAGGCCCCTTCCCTTCCCTCAATTTTCCCGAGTACGTATACCACCGAAAACCCTTCCGGAAAAAGCTCCTGATTATTGGCGCTGGTCCTGCGGGAATTTTTGCTGCGTTACGCTGCCTTGAACTGGGCATTCAACCCATCGTATTGGAGCGGGGAAAAGACGTGAAATCCAGACGCCGCGACCTGGCGGCCATCAATAAGGAGCATATCGTAAATCCCGACTCCAATTACTGCTTTGGAGAAGGTGGGGCAGGTACGTATTCCGATGGAAAATTGTATACCCGATCCAAAAAACGGGGCGATATCCGGCGTATCCTGGAGATCCTGGTGAAGCACGGCGCCACAGAGCGCATCCTGATGGAAGCGCACCCCCACATCGGCACCAATAAATTGCCTGTGGTGATTGAAAATATCCGGAAGTCTATCCTGGAAAACGGAGGAGAAGTACATTTTGAGCAAAAGGTGACCGATCTGCTTCAGGAGAAGGGCGCAATCCGCGGTGTTAAAACGGCCGATGGGAAAGAATGGACGGCAGACGGCGTGATACTGGCCACAGGGCACTCCGCCCGCGACATTTTCACCCTGCTTCTCCGGAAAAACCTATCTCTCGAAAATAAACCCTTTGCTTTAGGCGTACGTATTGAACATGAACAGCGCTTTGTAGACACTTGTCAATACCATGCCGAAGACCGTGGACTCCTGCCAGCCGCCGCGTACACCCTCGTGGCCCAGACCGCGTTCAACGGAATACCCCGCGGCGTTTTTAGCTTCTGCATGTGTCCGGGCGGATTCATCGTTCCAGCCTCTACCGCTCAAAACGAATTGGTCGTTAACGGAATGTCTCCCTCCCGAAGAGATTCCTTCTTCGCCAATTCGGGCGTGGTGGTAGCCGTCAATCCTCCCGACTGGAAGTCGTTTGACGATTATGGCCCCCTGGCCGCCCTCGAATTACAGAAAAGCGTAGAACAAAAAGCCCATCGCCTGGTTTGTGAAAAACTGGGCATCCATGACGGCATCACCCAGGTGGCCCCCGCCCAAAAGATCGCGGATTTTTACAGGAAAAAAATCAGCTCCGCCCTTGCCGACACCTCCTATCAGCCCGGCCTGACCGCCTTGAATTTCCACGATATCCTGCCCCGCGGCATCGCCGGCGCCCTGCAACAGGGACTACGCGAGTTCAATAAAAAAATGCGGAACTATGACGCGGGACAAATGATAGGTATCGAAAGCCGTACCTCCTCCCCTGTACGCATACCCCGGCACGAAGAGACCCTGGAACATGTAGACACCCTCCGTTTTTATCCATGCGGAGAAGGAGCCGGCTATGCCGGCGGCATAATTTCCGCCGCGGTAGACGGAGAACGCTGTGTCAATGCTTTTGCTAAAAAATACTTGGACAACTGATTTTTTTAGTCTAATTTGAGCAGGGATAGTCTTACCCCCTCACCCATGCTGTTTGACCAAACCATCGATATCCTCGAAAGTCGCCTGAAACAACCTTTACCGGGCGTAGCCTCCCACAGTAAATATTCGCACCTGGGGCGCTTAAAGTCCCACCAGAACATACCTGATACCGTAAAGAAGAGCGCGGTACTCATCCTGCTCTACCCCTGGGCTTCCCGCTCTTATTTTCCCTTGATCCTGCGCCCGCATTACGACGGCAAACACGGAGGACAAATGGCGCTGCCCGGCGGCAAGGCCGAACCTGCCGATGAAAATCTTATACGCACCGCCTTACGTGAAGCTCAGGAAGAAATTGGTATACGGGCCATTGATGTGAAAGTTTTGGGGGAATTGACACAGGTCTACATCCCTGTCAGCAACTTTGTTGTGCACCCGGTCATTGGTTACCTGGATTATTTGCCCGAATTTTACCCGGACGCCAGAGAGGTAGAACGTATTTACCACACCGATATCGAAGACATTCTCCGCAACGGCGAAATTACCAGGAAGGAAATGATCTTAGGAGAGCGGAAAGTGCAAGTACCGGGTTTTGAAGTGCAGGATACCTGGGTGTGGGGCGCAACTTCACTCATCTTAAGTGAATTTTCGGACGTATTGAACACCCCATAAAAACAAAAAGCTAAGAAACATTCGTATGGTTTCACCAATGCTCCTTAACTTTTCTTTTTGTACCGCCGAATGGCAGACCCTTTTATCTTATTCCTCGTCTCTGTATTTTATGACGACCTGATCATTCAGGAATTCGTCTAAAGCTACACTCGTAGGCTTAGGTTGTCTTTCGTAATATTTGGAAATCTCTATCTGCTCCCGGTTTTCAAAAATTTCTTCCAGGTTATCTACACTTGAAGCAAACTCACTCAGCTTATGCGAAAGCTCCTCTTTCGATTTGATCGCAATTTGCTGCGCTCTTTTCGAAACCACGTATACAGATTCATAGACATTGCTGGTTTTGGATGCCAGCACATCGGTATCGCGGGTGACTATAGAAGGATTAATTGCCATTATTTAATCAGTTTTATAAAACAAGGTGCAAAAATACAAATTAAAGTGCTGAAATCAAAACGGGTTTTCCTGTCTGACCTTATTCCAGCCCTTCTTCTTCGGCCTGCTGCTGTTTGAGTTCTTCAATCTTTTTCTCAATTTCAGCCACTTTATCCAGGCCTTTCAACGAACGGTCATAGTACTTCTCCAGGTCTTTGATGTATTTACTATCGGGATACTTATCGATAAACTTCGTATAAAAATCCAAAGTCTCGTTATAACGTTCTTTTTGCTTATTGAATAAACTAAGCTCTGCCAGTTCATACTGCGCCGTAATCTGCATGGAACTCAGCTCCTCGTTATATTTCGAATCCGGAAAATCTTTTTTAAAGTTTTCAATAGTCACTACCGAAGCCAGGTAATTGCTAAGCCCGCCCCACGACGGATCCCGGGTTTTGAAGTACAGCTTCGCTTTTTCATAGGCCTTACGCTCCAGTCTTTCCCGCAGATCTTGCAGGCTACGGGTACAGCTTTCCGCATATTTACTGTCCGGATAAGAGTTAATAAACGTCTGTAGCGCGTCAATGGCGGTCAAGGTATTGGTCTGGTCCAGGTTATACGGCGGAGTATCCTTGTACATCGAATTCGCGTACATGTAGTAGGCCTCTTCCGCAAACGGACTATTGTTGTAGGTGGCGTAAAAGGAATTGAACAGGTAGCTGCTCATCTGGTAATTTCCCTGGTAAAAGTTAGCGTAGGCGTTGTAAAACTGGGTTTTCTCCGCCGTGCTGTCGCCGCGTAACAAAGGACTGATTTCTTCAAACAAGACGCTGGCCTTGTAGTAATCCGCCTTTTTATAATAATTCATGGCGGCGGCGTATTTTTCTTCCGTAGTACCCTTTTTCTGAATCCGGGTAAACTCTCTGGAGCAGGAAAAAATAAGAAGACTTAAAACGAGTAAAGGATATATCCTGGAATTCATCCGACAAAGGTAAGAATTGTATTGGGTATTAAACGAAGGGCTTTCAAGAAAATTATCAGTTGCGTTCCACCAGGAGCTTTTTTGTTCCCACTTTTTTCCCGTCTACTACAAATTGCACCATATAGATGCCGGAATCCAGGCTGGTGGTATTGACCCTGAGCTTATTTGAACCGGCAGAAATGGGGTGTTCCAGCAAAGGCGCTCCTACCATGTTCATTACGGTTACCCGGGCTTCTTTGAAAGTCTCCGAAATTTCGTAAGGAATTTCCACGAAATTAACCGCCGGGTTCGGGTACATATTACCAAATTTGATTTTCTCTACCGCCGACTCGGCCGTACGTACCGCCACGGCTTCCGCCTTTGTCTCCGGCTTGCTTTTCAGCAGCAGGTTACGGTAAAACTGGGTAAACTCGGTTTTGGAATTGAAATTCAGTTTTTCTGGAAGCTTTCCGAAAATAGAAGTATTGGCGGGTGGAGCAATGGTTTTCTTTGCATCCTTACCTACATTCAAACGTGACTCGGCCGCATTTTGCGCAAACAAAGCCCCTGATGTCAAAATTGTCATCAGCACAAGCGCTGCTATTTTACCGAACCGTTTCAACTGAATGTAAATTTTATCGTATAACTTCTTCTTTTTTTACAAAATAAAGCAAACTTTTCTGCCTTTTAACTAATTAGACGGTTTTTTTTACCAAAAGGTTGCACGAAGACATTAAAAATACCTTAAAAAATATAAAAATCAGCAGATCGGGGGAGCAATTTTACCTACCCTGGTCGCGTGGCGGCCCCCTTCAAACGCGGTATTCAAAAACTCCCGTGCATACTCCACCGCTTGAAATTCAGAAATAAAGCGGGCTGGAAGGCACAGTACATTGGCGTCATTGTGCTGGCGGATCAGCTTCACCACTTCCAGGTTCCAGGCCAGACCGGCCCGTATACCCCGATGCTTATTCGCGGTGACACACACCCCGTTCGCACTTCCGCACAACAATATACCAAAATCATATTCGCCCTTTTCCACCGCCGTGGCCAAAGGGTGAACCGCATCCGGGTAATCCATAGAATCTTCCGTATACGTACCGAAATCTGCGGTAGTATAATTCTCCTCCTGCAACCAGGCCAAAATTTTCTTCTTATATTGAAAGCCGGCATGATCACTGCCGATTGCCACTCGTAACGCCATTGTCTTTTTTTTTACAAATTTACCGGGAAATAAATAAACTTGAAACGGTTTTTACATGAAAAAAGGAATATTCGGGCGAAATGGTTTAAAATTAGTTCCGAGTGCCTAGTTCCGAGTAGTCAGTAATTGTCCAGGCACTCGGAACTCGGCACTACTCCCTACTCAATTCCCACTTTATCCTTAAAAAATAAGGTCCAGATCCAGGCCCTTTTTCAAATCCCACAATATCGGGTTGCTTTCGGCCATCGCCTCAAATTTCTGTTGTTCCGTACGGGGTTTTGCAGCCGCTTGCGCTGCCGTCACAATGGCATCGGCCGTAATATCAGGATTTCGGAGCTTCCTTTTCATAAATTCCAGGAGATCCGACTTGATGCTTTCAAATAAACTGAGAAGAAAGGTATTTGGCAGTTTAAAGCGAATGTGCGTGCCGTCTATGTCGTAACCGCTTTCAAAAAGCAGCTTTTCATTAGGAGAACTACGGGTCTTAAAGAAGTCGCTCAACACCCCTATCGCATGCCCCTCGGTAAAATCTACCTTGACCTGCTCGGGCGGAAGATCGGCCTTAGGGGTATGGATCAATACCGCCGCTTCTTCCTCTTGTCTCACGCTTCTGATAGAGCGGAGTCCACCGATTTTCACGGGCTTCGGTTCCGGCACTGGCGGCGCTGAAGTGACCGTAGGTGTCATTTCAGGCGTACTAACCGTTAGGTCAGGCGTTTTTTTTTCAGCCTCAGGAAGATTAGCCAGGTTCAGCACCGCCGTAATTTGCGACAGTTTCAGCAACCCGATCTCTACATGCAGCCTTTGGTTTTTAGCCGATTTAAAATTCACATCCAGCTGAGAACCTACGCTTAGTGCCGACAACAGAAAAGAAGCGGAAATACCCTGAGATTGCGCCAGGAAGCGCGCCTTGATGCTGTCCGACAACTCAAGAAGGTGCACCGTCTCCGGGTTTTTGCACACCAGAATATTCCGGAAATGCTCGTTTAGGCCGGCTACAAACTGGTGCAGGTCAAATCCTTTGACAATAATCTCATTCAGCAATAAGATCACCTGCGTGATATCGCCTCCGTAGAGGCTGTCGGTCATTTTCAGGTAATAATCGTAATCCAGCACATGCAGGTTTTCCAGCACATCTTTGTAGCGAAGCACGCGGTCTTTCGCAAAGGTCACGTTCAGATCAAACATGGAAAGTGCATCGCGGAGTCCGCCGTCTGCTTTCAAGGCAATCAACTCCAGGGCTTCTTCTTCAAAACTGACCTGCTCGCTTTCCGCGATCCGGGCCAGGTGCTGCGCCATGTCTTTGATCTGGATCCGGTTAAAATCGAAGATCTGGCAACGGCTCAGTATGGTAGGAAGTATCTTGTGTTTTTCAGTAGTAGCCAGGATAAATACGGCATAAGCGGGCGGCTCTTCCAGGGTCTTAAGAAAAGCATTAAACGCCGCAGGCGAAAGCATGTGTACCTCGTCAATGATATACACCTTGTATTTACCGTCCTGGGGTGGAAACCTCACCTGGTCAATCAGGTTACGGATATCTTCTACCGAGTTATTGGAAGCTGCGTCCAGTTCATGAATATTAAAAGACGCGTTCTGGGCAAAATTTTTGCAGGAAGTACACGCGTTGCACGGCTCAGTATCGGCAGTCACATGCTGGCAGTTGATGGTCTTGGCCAGAATCCGGGCGCAAGTGGTTTTTCCTACTCCCCGGGGGCCTGTAAAAAGGAAAGCCTGGGCCAGCTGCCCGGAAGAAATGGCGTTCCGGAGGGTAGTGGTAATGTGCGATTGTCCTACCACCGAATCAAACGTGACCGGGCGGTACTTGCGGGCTGATACAACGAAGTTATCCATATCGCAAAGATAATGAACCGGAACAATTAAACTAAATGTATGGCTTCGCGTTTTTTTTAATGAACAATTTAATTTCACAAAATAGGGTCCGGGCTGAACTTTTCATGAAATTTCCGCATTTATAATAATGTCCTTTCGCCATTCGGGCGTACTTTTTTGATGTGTAGTACACAAACTTTGTACATGACAAGAGTTTCCGTATTTAGAAAA
>JBEBRS010000146.1:0-7821 GCA_040394705.1 Leadbetterella byssophila | reverse complement strand
GCAGGGGAGGTCATGCGCGAATACGGCTTACAAGTATTGACCCAGATAGAAGAAGGCGCGGTATACGAGGGCATGGTGGTGGCCGTGGCCCACGCCGAATTCCGGGATTTTGACTACGCCAGATTCAAGGGACCCAACGGGGTGATTTTTGATACCAAAGGTTTCTTAGACCGGGCCTGGGTAGACGGGCGCTTATAGAAGAACGAAGGCCACACGCCTGGGGTGCGGGCCTGCTGCGCGCCTGTAATTCAGGTACTATTTTATAGTATTTTTTCGTTGTATTTTCAGAAAACGGAATGCGTGCATATACAATACGAAAAATACTTACTACCTTGCACTTTCGTAGGAGAAGCTAGCCGTTATTTAGAAACATACAAGACTAAAATTAACTGCATGAAATTACTGAAAATTCTTTTCCTGGCCCTCCTGTTCGGAGCGGCCGCGCAGGCCCAAACTCTCCCGCCTGTGGAGAGCGTCACCGACAAGCAGATTGAAAGTTTTATTAAAGAAATGGAAAGCCGGGGCCTCAGCGAAGAGCAGGTGGAAACGCTCGCCAAGGCCCGGGGATATACCGATACCGACATCATCAAGCTGCGGGAACGCATCAACCGCATCAAAACGGGCACCGTGCAAACCTCACAAGCACCCAGCAACATTGTAAGGGAGCAAATCGAAGAGGTGGCCGAGCGGGCCGAAGTTCAGGTGCAGGCGGAACAACCCATTATTGCCGATGAACTGTATGGCGTATCCATTTTCCGGAATAAAGCCATGACGTTTGAGCCCAACCTGCGCATTCCTACCCCGACAGGGTATATCTTAGGAGCGGGCGATGAACTCCAGGCGGGCATCACCGGTTACGCTGCAAAAGACTATACCTTAAGGGTGTCAGAAGAAGGCAGCATAAAAATAGAACATTTTGCCCCCATTTATGTAAACGGCCTGAGCATTGAAGAGGCCAAAACACGAATCCGCCAGCGTCTGGGAACCATCTATGCCGGCCTGAATAATGGCAGTTTAAACCTCGATCTGACCCTGGTGAAGGTAAAAAGCATCAAAGTCACGGTGGTGGGTGAAGTGCAGCGGCCGGGAACCTACCCCGTTTCTTCCCTGGCTACCTTGTTTAATGTTTTGTATCAGTCCGGCGGCCCTACCCGCATCGGTTCCTTCCGGAATATCCAGTTGCTACGCAACAATAAGGTGATTCACCACTTGGATCTCTATGAATTTTTACAAAAAGGATTGCTCACCGGCGATGTGGGCCTGAAAGATCAGGACGTGGTCTTTATCCCGGCTTCCCAGACCATTGTACAGGTGACGGGCGAGGTAAAACGCCCCATGAAGTACGAACTGAAGGCCGGCGAAAGCCTGAGTAACCTGCTGGCCTACTCCGGCGGCTTTACCGAAAGCGCGTATACGTCCCAGCTGACGCTCCGCAGAAAAACCGACAAAGAGCTGGAGATCCGCAATGTGGATACCGGGCAAGACATTGCCCTGCGCAACGGCGATGTGGTGCATGCCAGTGCCATCCTCGACCGTTACACCAACCGGGTAGAGGTGCGGGGGGCCGTGTTCCGCCCGGGCGAGTTTGCCCTCGGCGGTGATCTCCAAACCGTTTCTCAATTGATCAAAAAGGCCGAAGGCCTGCGGGAAGATGCTTTCCGGGGTCGGGTGTTGTTGAAACGCCAGCGGGAAAACCTGGATCCGGAATTTATTACCCTGGATCTGGAAAAGGTATTGGCAGGCGATGAAGATTTTCGTCTGAAGCGGGAAGATCTGCTTATTATACGTTCTATTACGGAGTTACGCGAGGCCCGAAAAGTGAGCATCAGTGGGGAGGTAAACCAACCCGGGGAATACGACTTCAGCGATGCCCTCAGCGTGAGCGACCTGGTCTTTCTGGCCGGCGGTTTCCGTGAGGGCGCTACCCCCAACCGCATTGAAGTGGCCCGGCGGTTGTATAACGATGAATCCAACGACGCTACCGTAGAGATCTTTGAGCTCAGCATCAATGATGACCTCAGCATCAAAGATGAGGTGTTTGCCTTACAGCCCTTTGACCAGGTGTATATCCGTTCCCTGGCCAACTATAAGCCCCAGGAGTCGGTCACCATTCAGGGCGAAGTAAACTATCCCAGCCAATACGTGATCAAATCTAAAACGGAGCGGATTTCCGATCTGATTGAGCGGGCAGGGGGTGTTCGTCCGGCCGGCTATATCCGCGGGGCTAAATTTTACCGGGAGGGAAGGTTGGTGGCCTTAGATCTGGAAAAAGCGCTTCGGAACAAAGAGGCAGCCACTAACCTGTTTTTGCAAGCAGGTGATCGCCTCTACATTCCCAAGGAAGAGCAGGTTGTCACCTTGAACGGGCAGGTACAGAATCCTACCTCGGTAGCCTTTGAGCCGCGTTTTTCTTTCCGTGATTATATTGAGCAAGCCGGCGGCTTTACAGACTCCGCCCACGTGAAGAAGACCTACGTAAGGTATGCCAACGGGCTTACAGACCGTACCCACTCCTTTCTGGGGATGCGCTTTTACCCAAAAGTAGAAAAGGGGATGGACGTATATGTGCCGGTGAAGCATAGGGAGAGAATGAGCCGCACAGAAGTAGTGACCATGGCTACGGCGGTGACTTCTATGATGGCGGTAATTGTGACACTAATTAGGGTATTGTAATAAGATGGATACATTGAATATTAATTTAAAGGAGCTATATAGAGTAATTTGGAAGGAAAAATGGCTTATTATAGCAATTACTTCTGTTATCACTTTATCTGGTGTAGCTTATGCACTATTGGCACGAGAGGAGTTTGGTACTCACGGGAAGATACTTCCAGAAGTACAGGGAAAAGGTGGTTCGTTGGGACAGTTTTCTGGACTTGCAGCAATTGCAGGTATAGATTTGAGTACTATGAGTGGATATATGGATGCAGTGCGTCCAGATTTGTACGCGGATGTGATCAACAGTACTCCTTTTTTTCTTTCATTGTTAAAACATGAGGTACATACGAAAGAAAATAGAAAACTAACTTTTGATGAATTTTATCATGAAATATTTGAGAATGGGAAGGAGGTAGACGAAGAAGATTTAATTAAATACCCGGTTAAAGAAGATGGAATTACCTTAATTAATTTACGTGATGAATATAGATTAAGGAGTTTGAAGGAAAGAATTAACGCAGTTTTTGATAAAAAAACCGGGGTTATTACCATATATACTTTAATGCCAGATCCTGTAGTTGCAGCTGAAGTTACAAAGTTCGCTATGGAGTACTTAGTGGATTATGTAAAAAATTATAGAACACAAAAAATGAGGCAAGAAGTTGAGTACCTAAAGCATCAACTAGACCAATCTCAGAAGAAATATTATTCCACTCAAGAAACGAAAGCTAAATACTCAGATGAATTTCGTGGTATGATGTTGCAAAGTGCAGATATTAAGAGGGAAAGATTAGATTTGGAGTATAAAATTTCTTCGACATTTTATAATGAAATTTTGAAAAAGTATGAAGAGGCACAATTTAAATTGCATCAAGAAACTCCAGTGTTTGCAATTTTAGAACCACCTGTTGCCCCAGCAGAGAAGACTAAGCCTAGAAGAACATTAATTGTACTTGCATGTATGTTTTTTGGTGGAGTTTTAAGTACTGCAATCGCACTAATTAGGAAAGAGAATTATAAATTAATTTTCCCTGTACTTTTTTAGAAAAACTAAATAGTATTAGTAATTAATTTTCAGATTGGATAATAATTATAGGTTAAGCAATTTGTATTTTCTTGATTTTTTAATTTGAGTTGTAATATGAGTGCAGGAGGGAAGGTTCTCAGTAATACATTGATCCTTTATGGAAGGATGGTTATTACTTTAGGGATTTCATTATATTCAACTCGAATATTGTTAGAAGGGCTTGGTGTTGTTGATTTTGGGATATTTAACCTGCTTTCCGGCATTGTTGTACTTTTGGCCTTTTTAAATAATGGGCTTGCAACGTCCACACAGAGGTTTCTTTCAATATATCAGGGGAAAAATGATCTCGAACAGCAAAAGAATATTTTTACGAATAGTGTAATTCTGCATTTTATAATCGGAATTATTGTAGTTTTTATTTTGGTGTTATTTTCAAATTTTTTTTTTAACAGAATATTAAATATCCCTAATACTAGAATTGAAGCTTCGTGGATTGTTTTTCAATTCATGATTGCTTCTATTTTTTTTACAATTATTTCTGTTCCATTTAACGGTTCACTTATAGCACATGAAAATATGCTATGGACTGCAATTATTAACAGTTTCGAGGCTGTATTTAAGTTGATTTTTGCAGTTCTTATATTAAAATTTCAAGGTGATAGATTAATCTTCTATGGAGCTTGTATGGTAGGTTTATCTCTTTTTTCAAGTGGAATGTATATGTTTTATTGCTTCAAGCATTACCCAGAGTGTACATTCAAAGGAAAAAGTAAAATTGAAAGGAGTTTAATTAAAGAGCTAATTTCATTTGCTGGGTGGAATTTGGTGGGTGCTTTATGCAGTGTCGCGCGCATTCAGGGCTTATCTGTAATATTAAATGTATTTGTTGGTGCGACGATAAACGCAGCATATGGAATAGCTAGCCAACTCTCTTCACAAATGATATTCATTTCTAGCACATTACTACGAGCTTTAAATCCTCAAATAATGAAAAGTGAAGGAGGAGGCGATAGGGAAAGGATGCTAAGATTGGCGTTAATTGGCAGTAAATTTAGTTTTTATTTACTTTCATTAATTGCAGTACCACTCATTTTTGAAATGAAATTTGTTTTAAGTATTTGGCTTAAAGAAGTACCTTTAAACAGCGTTATTTTTTGCCAACTTATTTTAGTAGGATTACTAATTAGTCAATTGAGTGTTGGTCTTCAATCGGCGATGCAGGCTGAAGGAAATATTAAGATTTATCAAATTGTTGTAGGGGGCACTATACTTTTAAATTTACCACTTGCATATTTTCTATTATATAAAGGATTGCCACCCTACTCAGTATTGATTAGTTATATTTTGATAGAATTTGTTGCGTTTTGCTTAAGGGTTTATATTAGTTGGTTAAGATTGGGAGTAAAACCTGTTTATTATTTCAACGAAGTAATATATAAGGCAGTTATTCCTGTTTTGATATCTTCCTTAATTTGTTTTTGTGCCGTTAAAATCATGGACACTTATTTTCGGCTTGTTTCTACTTTCCTCTTTTCTAATCTTGTATTAATTTTTATTGCGTGGAAATATTTTGTAAGCTCCACTGAAAAACGACACTTGATAGATTTTTTTAAGAAGATTATTACTAAATTCAATAGTAGTCTTGCATAAGTCATTTTAATATGGAGCTATATTATTTTAAGTCGCCGAAAGGCAATTTTGGGGATGATTTGAATCCCTGGTTGTGGCCACAAATTTTTTCGTTTGATGATATTTCCTTTAATGAGGATTGTATCTTTTTGGGTGTCGGCTCTATACTTCATGCTAATAATAAGAATATAGTTAATCTACCGGATAAAAAGAAAATTGTTTTTGGGACGGGGATAAGGCCATTGCGAGAATATAATAGTTTAAAAATTGATGATAGCTGGGATTTTAGATTTCTTCGAGGGCCATTGTCTAGGTTTTATTTAGGAAATAGATTTAAATATATTTCAGATGCTGCTTATGCTCTAATGCAGACTAATTTTTATGAGGAAGTTAGAGAAGTAAAAAAGAAATACAAGTTAAGTTTTATGCCATATTTTCATTCTGTTGGCATAGTGGACTGGAAAAAGATTTGTGAAAAAGCAGGAATACATTATATATCGCCATTCTCTGAGAATGGTGTTGAATTTACTATGCGGGAAATTGCAGCATCTGAATATATTATTTCAGAAGCTATGCATGGTGCAATTATCTCGGATATTCTACGTGTTCCTTGGCATAGACTAATATTTTCGACACCATTTACAGAAGGAGAGAGAATTTCAGATTTTAAATGGACAGATTGGCTACAATCCATTGATGTCTTTTGTGATCAAGTATCATTCATTCCTTTTTATAGGAAGTCTTTCGTTAACTCATTTGTAAGAAAGATCTCAATGAGTTCAATCAATGTAGAGTTCTTTCTCAAGCTGAAAGCTGAAAATGAAATACTTGAATGCTTTAAAATTCCAAAAAAATTCTACTTATCTAGCGACGGTGTAATTGGAAAAGTCAATCAGGAAATATTTGATGAGATAGATAGCCTAAAATGTAGGTATCTAATAAATTAGCTATTGGTGTAACAAATGAAATGTGTTTTATATGGATAAAGTTAAGATCTGTATTCACCCAATGAGGAAATTAGATACCTTGAAAAATTCTTACAATCCATATATGTATAATCTGGTTACCACATTAAAAAACGATTTTAATGTGGTAAATATTAATGATGAAAGGTCAGGGAGTTTATACTTTTTTCTATTTCGTTATTTTTTCAAGGCAAAGTGGATTTTCTTTAATTGGGTTGAAAATTATAGATTAAAGCATCTAATATATTTTATAGCTTTTATTCCTTTAGCTAAATTATTTGGAAAGAAAATTGTTTGGACACACCATAATGTTTTTTCTCATAATGATAGAAAATATATTGGTAAAGTATTTATAAAGTTATTTAATTTATTTGGAGATAAAATTATTATTCATACTACTGAAAGCTTAATTCATTTAAAAAGGAGAATAAATGATAAGAAAATCATATATTTTTTTCATCCTGTCATGCCGGTAAACGATATTGTTACTAATGCAGAAAAAGATATTGATATCCTGATCTGGGGGAAATATCATGAAAGGAAAGGAATAGATGAGTTTTTAAATTTTGCAATTAAAAATAAAGAATTACAGAATAAGAAAATTAAGGTAGTTAGTAAGTTTGATAAGAACGAAGATTTTAAGAGACTTACTTCAAAGTATTTTAATACAAACATTTCCATTGAGAATAAGTATGTCACAGAGGAAGAACTTATAAAATATCATATTCATTCTCGCTATATATTCTTTATATATTCTGGCCCAAGTGTATTAAATTCAGGTGCATTAGCATTTTCTTTACCTTTACACAGTGAAATTATTGGTCCCAGAAGAGGAGCTTTTAAAGAACTTGGTGATAAAGGGTTGATTTTGAACTATGAGAAATTTCAAGAAATTGCAGATATTGTAAATAGGGGGAATAAAGATACCTATCAATTGCGGATAGCATTTTGCGAAAACTTATCCTGGTTGAAATTTTCTCATTATTTATCCGATAAAATTTACTAGTTGGTTAATCAACTGACGTAAATATTTAATAATGAAATATTTAGTTGTTTTTATAATTTTCATTTTTAGCGCTTTTCAATTTTTCCTATCAGGAGTTGATTTGAAGAAAAGACAAGCAGCTATCGTTAGCTTTATTATTCAGATTATCCCTTTTGCTATTGGCAAGACTATAATTAGCTTACTTAATCAGGCTAAGGCTGTTGGAGATTTTTACGAGATAATTGGACCATTTGGTAATGATGTAAGAGTAGAATTTTCATTTCTAATATTTATATTTCTAGTAATTATTGTTGGTTTTAAGGCTCGAGGAGGTTTGGATTTTCTAAGAGATAAGTGGGTTCTTTTTTTCATTATATTATGTGTAATTAGTTTAATAGTACCAGGGATAAATTACAAGTGGAACTTTTTACCACTTATGGCATTTATTCTGCAAATACTTTTCATTTTATCTATAATTAAGAATAATCTACCTATAAAAACTATTTATGAAGGTATTTTTGATGATCTTGAAAAGATCCCCTATAAAAAATGCATGA
>JBEBRS010000145.1:0-7904 GCA_040394705.1 Leadbetterella byssophila | reverse complement strand
ACCTGGTCAATACCACCTGTATCCAGAAACTGGAGTTGTACGAAAAAAACAGCTATGTTCTGCTGTTGAAGAACGGGGAAAAACTGGCCGTGAGCAAGACGGGATACCGCTTGCTGAAAGACACCTTAGGATGGTGAAATAATGGTCAATGATTAATGGTCAATGATTAATGGTTAATGATTAATGATTAATGGTTAATGATTAATGGTTAATGGGATGGTGAGATGATGGTTAATGATTAATGGTTAATGGAATGGTGTGGCAAATGATTTATGGAAATGGATCTTGGCAACTCATTAACCATTAACCATTAACCATTAACCATTAACACCTAACCATTATTACGCTGTTTCAGCATTCCGCACATCTGCAACATGTTTTCTGCGAGGCTTTTGATGGCTTTGATCTGGTCCAGGATCATGCGGCCTTCCTGGAGTTTCAGACTGGTTTCGTAGCTCATCTGCGCCACCCCCGATTCCAGTTCCAACTCTCTCAGCCTGTCGAGTTCGTAGTAATATTTATCGAGGCCCTCCATGGCCCTCAAAGGATTTTTCAGGAGAGAGGAAGACGGTTTCCTGCCGTTCACAATGCGGGCCGCCTCTTGCAACTGATCGCCAATATACCGCATGACCGTCTTGAAATCTTCCGAAATCTCAGTAGTCTGATGGCTCTGGATATAGGTGGAATAGGCGGCCACCCCTTTCAGGAGGGAATGGCTCAGCAGTACGACTGCGTAACTGTTGCTGAGTTGACTGCGCTTGGATTTCGGATCATCTTTCATGCGCTGAAATGCTTCATACAGGTTACCGTTCTTGACAAACGCCTCTTTCCTCAGCAGTTTAAAATCGGTATCCACGGTTTCCTTGGTGGTGTACATCTCATTCACTGCTTCCAGATAATTCCGGTTCGCGTTAATGGCATTGTGAATGGCCGTGAATATGGTTTCCTTCTCCCAGACGGGAAAAATAAAGTAGATGACCAGCAACCCGATGGCCGACCCGATGAACGTGTAAAAGACCCGGTCTACCACCAGTAGAAACGCTCCCCCGGTAAAGGCCACGTACAGCATCATGATCGACAAGGTGATATAGGTAGATGCCAGGAGATAACGGGTGGCTACATACGAAAAACCCAGGGTAAGGCTGATCCCCGCTACGGTGAGCAAAGCCGGCCGGTAGTCGGTTATCCATAAAATGGCCAGGGTGATGATGCCTCCCAGTATGGTACCGCCGATACGGTCAAACGCCCGCGAACGCGTCAGTCCGTAATTCGGGCGGAGTACCACAATACAGGTCGCGATAATCCAGGAGGTGTTTTCTGCGCTGATCACATCCTCCAGCAAAAAACAGATGGCTATGGCCACACAAAGCCGCACCGAATGCCTGAAAATGGAAGAATCGAAATTCAGGTTACTGAGCAGAATTTTGTAGGAATAATCCTGGGAAGTAATGAAGCGCGCATCCCCTTCCGGGCGTATATTATCGGTAAAGAACAGGTTTTCGTAGTGTTTGCTGATCACCCCCAGCTTATTCAGCTGCTTGTATTCCAGGTCTATAAGATTTCTCAGGATAAGCATGCGCTCATGGGCCTCCCGTGAACGGCTTCTGAGCAGAGGTTTCAGGTTTTCCTCCGCTTCCATCAACCGGGTTTTCAGGAGTGGGTCGACCGTAAATTTCCGGTTCAGCCTCAGAAACTCTCCGAAACGCTCCAGCTCCTCAATCATCAGGATGCTGAACTTACGGTAGGGCTGCACCAGGGGTTCGGTACCGTCAAAATGATCCCGTGCCTGTTCCAGGTCGTGATGCCCCGCCAGAGCCATTTCGTACAAGTCAATAATCTCCCTGAAAATCAGGTAAAACCTCCGGTTCTTATTCGAAGAAAACAAACGGTTCTGCTTGTTCAACAGAGCCGAACGCAGGATCTCGTGATGCGTATTCAGCTGGCTTTCGATATGCAGAATCTCCGCTTCCACGTCTTTGCTGTCCCACACCTGCTGCTCCAGTTTCCGGTAATATTCCCCGGTAAGCTCCACGCAGTCGGCCAGCATACCCCGGATATGATGCCCCTGGTAGAAAAACTGGCTGATAGCCGACAATAAAATATAGATCACTCCGCCTGCCAGCACATACTGGAGGCTGTCGGCATGGGTAAACCCCATCGCGTGAATTCCGTAACTGGATACTATGGCGAAAAGTCCGCCGAAAGAGATGCTGCCGCCCCGCAGTCCGTACACCGACAGCATGGAGGTAATAAAGACAAAAGACAGCATGACCACGAAATGAAACCACTGCGGAGTATCAAACAGGGTCAGCTGCACCGCCAGCATCAGGAAACTCCAGGCAAAACCCAGCACAATTCCGGCGATCCGGTGGCGCTGACTGCCTTCAATATTCGGAAAATAAGCCAGGATAGCCCCGATAGACAGGGGAAATACGGCCTTGTAGTTATCTGCATAATACCCCCATGCCAATGCCCCTACCAGGATGAGGCAGAATACGGCCGACTTGAAAAAGTCAAACGAAAGGATATGTTTATTGGCTCTGTGCAGCACCGCTTTAGAAATTCGCTGCAAAAATATCGCAATTTTATACGGCGAAAACTAATCGGGCCTTAAAAATACCTTAATTCTACCGGGTAAAGGCTGATTTTCCCCTTTCCAGGAAGGCCCGGAAGTCTTCGTGGGAAGTATAGGCCACGGGATCAGTCACCGTTTCCCCCTCCCCATCCACAATAATATAATACGGCTGGGCATTGCTGTTGTACCGGCTCATTTGGAAATCCAGATTCTTGGCGCCGATGGTGGTCTTCAGTTTCTGGTCAAAGGAAGACACATAATGCCTCTCTTCCGGCAATGCCTTCTTGTCGTCTACGTACAGGGAGGCGATCACGAAATCTTCTTTCAGGCTTTGCAGTACATCGGGTTTTGACCATACGTTTTCCTCCATCTTCCGGCAGTTGGCACAGGCATAACCGGTGAAGTCAATCAGCACGGGTTTCCCGGTTTCCCGCGAATGTGCCAGGGCATCTTCTATCTCGTTAAAGCCCCATAAACCGTGAGGCAAGGCCCGCATCTGGTCAGGTTTGGGCGCCGCAGATGCCGTGGCCTGGGTGGGCAGAGGAGGCAGGATACCCGACAAAGCACTCAGGGGCTTGTTGGTCACCCCGGGAAGCATATAAGCCGCAATGCCAAAGAACAAGACGGCAAAGGCGATACGCAAAGGACTGTACCGCGTGACTTTTTCATCTTTGGGCATGCGCATGAAACCTAAAATGTACAATCCGATGATCACCGCCACCACAATCCAGATCACCAGGAAAACATTGCGGTGAATCAGGTTCCAATGGTACGCCAGGTCAATATTGCTCAGGAATTTCAGGGCCAGCGCAAATTCCAGAAAACCAAATACAGCTTTCAGTTCATTCAGCCAGCCACCTGATTTGGGCAAACTTTTCAGGTATTGCGGAAACATGGCCAGGCCTGCAAATACCAGGGCAAAGGGCAAGCCAAAGGCCAGCATGCCGTACAAGGGCTTCAACACTTCTCCACCCGCAGCGCCAATCAGGAGGGAACCTACAAAAGGTACGGTACAGCTGAAAGAAACCACCACCAGGGTGAGCGCCATAAAGAAAATACCGATCAGCCCGCCCTTGTCGCCCAGGCGGTCGATACTGTTCACCGCTCCATGGGGCAACACAATCTCAAAAGCCCCGAGCAGGGCAAACCCGAAGATAATAAAGATAATAAAAAAGATAATATTAGGTATCCAGTGCGTACTGAGTGCATTCAGGAAGGAAGCCCCCAGCGCCATGGTGATCAGCCCCATCACCGCGAAAATCAGCATGATGCTGATCCCGTAAAAAATAGCCTTAAACTTGCCGTCTTTCTGCTTGGTAAAGTAGCTCACCGTCATGGGCATGATGGGGTAGATACAAGGCATAAAAATGGAAGCGAAACCGGCGCCAAAGGCAATAAGGAGAAATTTCCACATGCCAGTACTCTGCTCTGCGGGGGAAGGTGTAGAGGCCGTATCCTGACGGGGTTCAGGAATCACATTTTCAACCGTAACCTCGGCTTTATTAAGCGTATCTTCTACCCCTGTTTCAGGCTGATCTACAATACTGTTCGGGTTTTCTTCGTCCACTTGTTCTACCGTTTGAACTTCAGCAGTAGTGGTCTTGGATACAGGTATCTTCAAAGTAAACGACTCGTCTCCATTTACGCATACGCCCGCATCCTGACAGGTCTGAAAACTCAAATCAATGGCTAAAAGCGGTGCCGGGCCTGTCACTTGCACTTTCTGCCTGTATTCCACCTGATTGTAATATACTAAAGCGTATACTTCCTCATCTCCCATCTCCCAAACTTCTTCTCTTACTCTTTTGGGAGCATGCGACGGTTTCGGCTTACCTATTAATTTTAAATCTTTACTATCTTTAACTAAAAACTGCAGGGTGATGGGTCCAATGTCCGGGTCCATTTCGGCTGCATACATTTTCCAGCCCTCATTAATTTTCGCTGAAAAAACGATTTCCGCAGCGCCTCCGGGTTCCACAGTTTCCGGAACAATTTTATAGGTCCATTGAGCGGGTTTTACAATGCCGGTGGGGGCTGACTGACCAAAACTGATAAAAGAGGTGAACAGGAGTACAAAGAAAAGTCTCATTCAATTACGTTTGAAGTACATACCCTATATAACAGCACTTCCCGAAAAAAGATTGCTAATCGACTTAAAATTTAGGGCAAGCCAGGGCTTTCCGCCTCACTTTGTTGCGGGGATTGCGTTCTATCTCCATCTGGGGCAGTTGGTAGGCGATGGAAATTTCATGAGAGCCGCCAGACCGGGCGCCTAAACCGGAGACGGTGAGGTCATAGCTATAACCGAAAGAAAAATTTTCATACCGCACCCCGATCACGCCTGAAATGGCATCCTGGTTCGGGAAATTATTAAACGCCTTGGTCAGGGGGATTCCCCGGTACTGCAACCCTACGGTCAAAGGCGAATAGGTGACGTACGCCCCTACATCGAGCTGGGAGTAGGGTCCTTGTTTTTTATACAGGAAAGTAGGTGTAATGGTAAATTCCCGTTCCGAATAACTGTCGGTAATCAGGTGGCTCAAATCTATGTTATACCCCCCGTGTACCACCAGCAGGCGCGGCAGCGCCGGTATGGCTCCGGCCGGCTCCTTAAAAAAGCTGAGCCGGGGTTCGGTCAGGTGATTCATGGAAGCACCCAGGAAATAGCGGGGATTAAAATAGAGCAGACCGGCACCTACGTCGAGGTTATTGACAGATTGCAGGTTGGAATTCACCACCGGATCCTGGGTTCCACCCGGCCGGATAGTGCCGTTTTCTTCCAGCTGATCTCCAAAAACCAGTCCTCCGGGCTGCAATCCCCGAAACGCATACCCCCCGTTCAGTCCGAACCTCAGTCCGTTATTCCGGTCTATCTTCATTTCGTAGGAATAGAGGAGGCGAACTTCGGTATTGGAGAGGTTATAACCCTGTTTATCACTTAAGAGCATCACGCCTATGCCGCTGTTAAACCGGTCGATGTAATGGTCCAGGCTAAACATACTGGTCACAAAATTGGCATTCAGGGATGGCCACTGGTTCCGGTAATTCATCATCAGCCGGGGCGCATAACCTGACCCGGTAAACGCAGGATTATGGTACATGGGGGCCGCATAAAACTGGGTAAACTGGGGATCTTGTCCCATTACCGCCTGTGTGGCCCACAACCATACCCATAGAATTCTCTTCATTTGTTTTCCCACGTAACCTCTCTTATTAAGACGCGGTTTCCTCACAAAACGTTGGAAACCCCTGTTTCATATAGACATAAAATTAAGCAAAGTTAATTCAAGTACGCAAAAAATCTAACTTTCTTAATTGTACATTTATATGTTTTTTTGCGTTTAGATAAGTGTGAAGAATGGTTATGGGAAAACGGTTGCTCTTATTTTTGGTTTCAGGACTCTTCGGGGTTTTCACTTCCGAGGCACAATTGTATGTAGGTAAGGCCTGCCTGGTTAACCCCAATGATTCGCAATCGAATAATGGCTCGGGATCGAATGGAAATACTCCTTCGGCTTGTACTGAAAGTACCTATTTTTTTGATTCTACCTTAGACAGCACTGCAGACGACTGGGTATGGAATTTTGGAGATAACTCACCGGAGATACGTCTAGAAAGGAACCCCAGCCATACATTTTCGCCGACAGTAGTTAATAGTACCGTTAGAGTCACCTCAAAAGTTTATTCAGGCAATATTCTGCTGCAAACTAACTATCGAGATGTAAATGTAGGATACTACCCAAGGCAGCCCTCTTTTGAGAATAAATTGAGAGCAGATACAACAATCTGTGGTGGAAGCACTATTGAATTAGACCCATTTAAAGGAGTTCCTTCTTCACAGTTAGGCGGCTTAAGTTATAAATGGTTTCCGCATGGGGATACAACCCGTACTATTTCTGTGGATGAAGCCGGTTGTTATTCTGTAGAAGTGATTGATAATTTCAGTAAATGTTCACGTTTTGCGACTATTACTGTAAAGGTTTGTTATGAAGAACAATCTTCTAGTGGGGGCTCCGAAAAATGGTATTTTGGAGAAGGTTCCGGCTTGGAATTTACATTAACTGGAAGGGACACGATTCAGAACCCGTTAGATAGCGCAGGAAGTTTAAACCCGCAACCCGAGTTAACTGACCCTGTCTATAACCCTGCAAATCCTAGGATCAACGATGATTTTGAGGCATTCGAAGCTGCCGCAGGCGTACTCAATAATTCAAATGCGACTGTTCTTTATACCGATGGAAAAACCATTTTCTCTGGAGAAGACAATTCAGCTATTCCCGATCCCACCGGAAGTACCACTAAAGATGTAGGAGTTCAGGGGGTAGCTATTGTGCCTAAACCCATTTGTAATTCCTGCAATTTTGTTTATTACTATGTTTTTACAGTAGATGAAGCAACAGGAATACTTTCTTATTCTGTAGTTGACATGCGCGATAATGACCAAAAAGGTGCAGTAATAGAGTCGGATATTCCCTTAGCGGTAAACCTGACCAGCAAGTTAACGGTGGAGCGGAGAGCCGATGATGAATCTTATATCATCTATGCCTTTGATAATAACAGCAATACTTTCCGCCATTTCACAATAGATTCCGTAGGAATGAGTGGTGACCAGGAAATTTCTCTTACAGCTCCTGCCACAGAGATTTCTTCTGGGTATGTGACTGTTTCCAGTGACCAAAACATGTTAGCGCATGGAATGATTATCAATAATGAGAATGTAGTGGTATTGATGGGGATCGATCGAACTACTGATCAGCTTACTGAAATCGCCAAAATAAATCTTGGGGCGGATCCCGCAACTATTTACGGACTTGCTTTTAGTCCTGATGGAAATCTCCTCTATGTAACATTGCAGGGAAACGGACAAGACATACCTTCAAAGCTATTACAGATTGATATTTCCGTAGATCCTGCAGATATAGAATCTACAATTCGTTTAGTAGAAAGCGGAGTTGATAAATTTGGAGCTATTGCCCTTGGGCCTAAATACGGTGATGGCGAAAAGTATCTCTATATCACTATGGAGAATAAAGATGTTATTCATTATTTACAAGCTCCTAATGAAAGAATTCCTACAACTAGCGCAATTGTTGGTTTCACTTATTCCCAAGGGCCTGGGGGCGGGCATTCCGTTGCCGGGACAACTAAATTAGGTTTTCCCACTATTGTAGCACCGAAGCAAGAAGATGAAGCAAGCGGTTCTGGTGCCACATACTCCGGAAATTGCATGAATGCCCCTACCACCTTAAGCATTCAAGCCATCTGTGATCCATACGAAAACGACGTAGAATGGATACTGGAAGGTCAGAAAAAGAATGGTGCGCAAATT
>JBEBRS010000144.1:0-7925 GCA_040394705.1 Leadbetterella byssophila | reverse complement strand
ACTCACAACAACGCCCTGTCCAAATGCACATAACCGCCGTCTACATGGATAAGCTGACCCGTGGTGTGGCTGGACCGGGAGGAGAGCAGGAAGGCCGCCATGTCGGCGATTTCTTCTACGGTAGTCATGCGTTTGCCCAGCGGAATTTTGCTTTCAATAGCTTTCAACGCCCCTTCCGGATCGGGGAGGGTTTTGATCCATTTATCGTAGAGAGGCGTATAGCATTCTGCTACTACAATGCCGTTTACCCGGATACCGTACTTCAGTAATTCTACGGCCCACTCGCGGGTGAGCGCGTTTCTGGCGCCGTTGGCCGCCGCGTATCCCGACGTATTCCCCTGTCCGGTTTCGGCCGTTTTGGAGGTGATATTGAGAATAGGCCCCCGGGTTTTGATCAGGGCAGGTAGGGCGTGATGCGCCAGCAGGTAGTAATGCACCATATTCTTATGGAGGGAAGCCATAAACGAAGGATAATCGCCGGACTCCAGTCCCACCCCATCGTTGGCGCCGGCATTGTTCACCAGTCCGTCTATCCGCCCGAAGCGTTCCAGAGTTAAACGTACGGCCTTTTCGCACTCTTCCGGACGGGAGAGTTCCGCTTCCACGGTAAAACCAAAGCCGCCTGCCGCCTGTATTTTCTCCAGGGCAAGATCATTGTCGGCCCGGTTTCGACCTACAATCACCGGAAAAGCCCCTTCCAGGCTGAGACGGTTAGCAATCCCCTCTCCTATTCCTTTCGCTCCCCCGGAAACCAGGATCACCTTTTCATTCATTTTTAAATTCATACCCGCGGTTTTCTTTCCAAACAAAAATAGAAAAAATCCCTAACTTCGCACGGAATTAATGTGAGAAAAGGGGGAGCGGTGAGCGGTGAGCGATGAGCTAGGAGCTAGGAGATGTTAGATGTTAGATGTTAGAAATTAGATATTAGATGTTAGGCACCGCAATTGGTGATGAATATGCGAAGTGGGGCGGCCTTCCGCCAAGCTCATATCTCGTAGCTCATAGCTGATAGCTGAAGGCTGACAGCTAAAAATAAAATATGAAAAGAAAATTCCTACTACTGGCGCTATGCCTGAATTTTGCCTGCGGAGATAACCGACCCGAGGTGCGCTGCCCCGGGGCGGGAGATTTTGTGATGACCTTAAAAAATGAGCCGGGGCGTATCATTCCCGACACATCCGGAAAATTCTACCTTCATTTCAGTCCAGACGGTAGCCTGCAATACAATACCCGTGCCTATCCCTGTAATCTGGGTCTGGATTTCCGGACCGACATTAATGTCTTTTTTGACGGTGATTTTTACGGGGCAGGAACCGATTCTACCGCAGATTTCATCGTGTATATCCGCGACATGGACTACCGTTAACAAAAAAAAACAGCATTCAAAATGATGCTGTTTTTAAAAATCTATTCAACCTTAAATAAAAACTTATTCAAAACACGTGATTCTTTCTTCCCCCTCTTTCTTTCCCTCTGAATCACATGACAAAATTAGAACCCTTTTTTTATACGGAAAGGTATTCGTGCATACTATTTTTCAAAATTCTTAGAAAAATGCAATTTTTAAATTCCTGTTTACCAAAATATTAAGAAATTCAGTCCGGAAACGACTTGCTGATCTCGGTAAAGTCTCTTGATTTCAATGAGGCACCGCCCACCAGTCCACCGTCTACATCCGCCTGGCTGAACAGTTCCTGCGCGTTCGCGGCGCTCACACTTCCTCCATACAGAATAGACACTTCTTCTGCCGTTTCACGGCCGTATTGATTGGCCAGATGATCTCTCAATACCTTATGCATTTCCTGAGCCTGAGCCGATGTGGCCGTTACCCCTGTACCGATGGCCCAAATGGGTTCGTAGGCGATCACCACCTTTTTCAGGGTTTCCGCATCGAGATGAAAAAGGCTGTTTGTGATTTGTCCTTTGACAAAGTCAAAATGGATTCCGGCTTCTCTCTGGGCCAGGGTCTCCCCACAGCAGAATATGGGGGTTAGTCCTTCCGCCAGGATGGCATCGGTCTTTTCTGCGATAAACGCGTCGCTTTCCCCAAAATACTCTCTTCTTTCCGAGTGACCGATAATGACATATTTTACACCTACCGATTTCAGCATAGGCACGGATACCTCCCCTGTAAAAGCCCCGGAAGCCTTGGGATAGCAATTTTGCGCCGCTAAGGCCACTTTGGGGGTATCGATCAGCTTTGAAAAAGTGCTGAGGTAAGGGAAAGGAACACCCAGCACCACCTGTACATTAGGATGCGTAAGTTCGTCTTTCACCATATTCACGACCTCTGACAACAGGATCTGCCCTTCGTCAAACGTCTTGTTCATTTTCCAGTTTCCTGCGGCGTATTTTTTTCTCATATAATTACCATGTTATGATATACATTCTGCACGTCATCGTCTTCCTCCAGTTTTTCGAGGAGTTTGTCGATATCCGCGGCTTCTTCTTCGGTTAATTTTTTGGTATCGGTAGGGATGCGCTCAAAATCGGCATGCAACAGTTCAAACCCTTTTTCTTCCAGGTATTTCTGCACGGCGCCGTAAGCGGTAAACTCTCCGTAAATATTGACTTGATGGGTTTCGTCGTCCAGGAACACGTCATCTACTCCGAAATCGATCAGATCCAGCTCCAGTTCATCCAGATCGGTGGCATCGGAAGCGGCGATTTTAAACACACATTTCCGCTCAAAAATGAAGTCGAGCATACCGTTTGTGCCTAAATTACCGCCCGTTTTATTGAAGTAGCTCCTCACGTTTGCTACGGTGCGGTTATTATTGTCGGTAGTACACTCTACCAACACGGCCACCCCGTGCAGTCCGTAGCCTTCCAGCACGATTTCCTTGTAGTCTTCCTGGTCCTTTGACGACGCCCTTTTGATGGCATTGTCGACATTGGTTTTCGGCATATTGGCCGCTTTCGCGTTCTGGATTACCGCTCTCAGCCTGGAGTTGGTTGCCGGGTCAGGCCCTCCTGACTTCACCGCCATTACGATATCCTTGCCTATACGGGTGAAGGTCTTAGCCATAGAGCTCCACCGTTTCATTTTTCGCGCTTTTCTGAATTCAAACGCCCGTCCCATACGAATTATATTGTTTTAAGTCGCAAAATTACGAAATTCAGTTGATAATTGACAGTTGACAATGGACAATTGACAATGGACAATTGACAGTTGACAATTGACAGTTGATAGACGACATTCGCAATTCGCAATTCGCAATTGACCATTATAACTTCACGCACTTCACCCCATACGTCACCTTCCCTACCTTTACCCGCACCACATAGATGCCCGGGGGTACTTTCAGGTTAATGATGACGTCATGCTGTGCGGGGCGGTATTCTCCTTCCATCAGCTTGCCCACGTCTCTTCCGTCTGCCGTCACCAGGGTTACCTCCACCCGGGCCTGGTAATGCAGGTTCATTCTCAGGTAGGCCCAGTCTTGTACAACCGGGTTAGGGAAAATGGTAAACCTGTCTTTTTCGAGGCTCGGTTTTTCTCCCACTATGGGCTGGCCTGTTTCCGGATCTACGATCACTACGGGCGGATCCGGGGGTTTGGGAAGGGTGGGGTCTTTTTCGGTACTTTTCAGGAACCCCGTTTCATTGATATAACTCAGCTTTTCTCCGAATATGCCTGCACCGAAGTCAGTGGATTTTCCGAACCAACTGGTCACGAGCTCAAAATAAATACTGCGAAAGTCGGTAGCAAACGAGTGATTAAACCCGTCATAGAGGGGGAAATATCCGAAGTAGTCGCCGATTACCTCACCCCGCACGCTTGTACCGAAGCTGAACATGATGCTTGACGTGCCGTGGTCGGTTCCGGCGCTGCCGTTTTCGTAGGGCCTGCGGCCGAATTCGGAGGCGGTAATGCCCACAATCTTTTTGTCATGGCCGAGTTGCTCAATATCCGACTGAAAAGCGCTGATGGCTTCGGAAAGCTCTTTCAGCAACTTGGAATGGGTACCCTCCAGTCCGCCCTGGTTGGCGTGGGTATCGTAGCCGGTCTGCTCCACAAAGTAAACCTTGGTTTTCAGTCCGCCGTCAATCAGGCGCGCCACCAGCTTGAGCTGCTGGGAGAGGGTGGCGTTCGTATAACTCTCTATGTTCTTTCCTGCATCATAGGCCTTTTTGATCACCTGGGAATATTCCCTGACTTCCACCCCCACATTATTCACATAATCAAACTCACTCTTGTAATATTTTCCCGCCTCAATACCGATCCGGTTACCCTCCACCATTTGTCCCTGGTGATACATGTCTTCCGCGTTTTCCAGCACAATCGACTTTTCCCCGGTTTCGCCCAGGAACATCAGGGACGGCGTTTTCCCTACCTGGATACAGTAGGGACTTTCGGGTTTGGGCTCACCGGAGAAAGTATCAAAATAACGGCCGACCCAGCCGGTAGGCAAAGGCTGAGAGGTACTCGAGGGTACAATGCCGCTCAACCAGATGTCGGTAGACCGAAAATGGGAAAAATCGGGGTTATCATATCCCAGCCCGCTGAGCACCCCCAGCTTTCCTTCTTTAAACAGGCCCAGCATACCGCCTTTTACGCCCTGGCTGAGCGAAGGGTGCATGGCCATGCCCTTCTCTTTGCTGATGGGGGTCACGGTATTCTGGGGAATATGAAGCGTAGGGCGGAACTGTTTATAGTATATGTCCCATTCGTAAGGCGTAATGGTATTCATCCCGTCGTTCCCGCCGAAGAGTTGTACCACCACCACAATATTGTCGTTTTCATTCTGGTAGGAAGCGGGCTGAAAGGCGCTCACATCCATTTTATCCAGCTTCAGGGTAGACACCACCCCAATGCCCATGGTAGAGTTTTTTATAAAACTTCTTCTTCTCATATCTTCTGCACTTATGAAAGGTAAAACTCCGGTGCTTTGATCACATTCTCCATCAACTTCTTCACCCTTTGCCCGGCGGTGTTCCTGTCGCTTCTTACCGTACTCCACTCGCTTTGAGACGCCGCCAGGAAGGCCGTGTATTCCCGGAATCTTTCTTCACTTACCGAGCGCCCGAAAAAGGTTTCCAGGATACGGCGGGTAAGTTGGGCAAGATCACCGGAGCTGTCTATCCCCTCAGCCCATACGGCAAAATCGGTATTGTTATTGAAACTAAATATCTCATGAATATAAAAGAGGGTGGTGGGCAGGCTTTTGGTAGATACCCAGCTGCGGTAGCCCTTCCAGCCGCTTACGTTGGGCGGATTAAACAGTTCCAGGCCTAGTTCTGACATCACGTTGCGGGCGTAGAGATCCACGTATTTGAAATGACTGACCGTATTCACAATGGTTTCCGCCGGAGACTTCAGCTGAATCCCGATATTCTCGGGATCAAAAAAATGCTTACTCTTCAGCATCATTTTCAACACGGGAGTAAACTCGAATTTCTCCGCCACCAGATGCGCGGCCAGCTCCTTGATCAGGGTTTCATCGGTTTCATTCGGGTTGGCATACACGAAATACCTGTAGAGTTTACGCATCATGAAATTAGCGGCCACTATTCCCTTTTTAGACAGGATCACACTGATCAGCTTCTTGACGGAGTTATTGTATACGTTGGCTTCCGTGACCTCGTAGTTCACGTTAAAGGTCTCATCGAAAAAGCGCTTGGTATTCTTGTCAAAATCGTTGGGATTAAAATACCCCCGGTTGGGAGTGGGAGTTTCGTCTGCGAAGTATTTCACTTTCCATCCGGTCAGAATTTTGGCAGCCTCCTTGACATCGGTTTCGGTATAATTTCCTACCCCTAAGGAGTAGAGTTCCAGCAGTTCACGGGCGTAGTTCTCATTGGGCGCCTCACTGACATTATCATTGCCGTTCAGGTAAACCAGCATAGCGCCGTCTATGGTAATTTTTTCCAGCAGGGTATAAAAGTTACCCGCGAAGTTCTTCCTGAAAAGGTCATTTTGCAGGTACATAGGAATGGCCGGAATACTGACGCAATTGGCGTATTGGGTGGTCAGATGCCCGTGCCAGAAAAACACCAGTTTTTCCAGGATACTTTCCCGGTCATTCTTCATTTGGGTGACCCACCATGCCCCGATCTCCCAGTTATAATCCCCCGAATGTTTCCCCAGTTTCTGACTTTCCTCTTCTTTCCTGTTGCCGGAAAGGTTGTCGGGGTTGTACAACACGTCGTTTACGAAGGAAGGCGGGGTCGGATTATTTTTGGCCCGGGCATTACTAAAAAGTAAATCTACCAGTTCCCCTGCGGTCTTCCCCACATATTTATCTATTACGGCAGGAGACAGGGCAAACGTACACCGCTGCAAGAGGTGCCTTACTTCTTCCCTGGACAGGGGTGCGGTATGCTCTTCCCATCCGGCTTTTACTTCTCCACGTGCCGCTCCCCAAAAACTTCCGAAAAAATCTCTTCTTGATACCCCAGACATCATCAACCCTTTTAAATATATCCATACAAAATAGCGGAATTTTGTTAAGAAAGGCAAGACGTGTCTGAAATGTTAATGGATTTTTAAGATAAAAAGGCCGCCCCGTGACAGGGCGGCCTTTTTTGGTAAAAGAAAATCGCTTTTATCTCCATCCACCGTTGGAAGTTCCTTTTCCATCGGCTTTGGCTACCGTACCAAAGGTATAGAAAGGCTCAGGCACTCCGAATACCTGCAATGTCTTGGCGGGCAACGGGAAGTGCAGGATGCTTCCTTTTTGAAGCAGGTCCAGTTTTCTCATTTCATAGAACTGAATACCTACGCGCAAGGTGTACATCTCCACGTGTCTTTCGTGGTGAATTGCCTGAATAAGCGCGTCTTTGTCGGCTTCTACCGGTGTCATCTGACCACGGGTAGTACGGGTTCCGGCATTGATGATGGCTGCCGCTCCGGTCAGGTCACCTTTATATACCCTGGCTTCTGCGCGCAGCATATCGTTTTCCGCTTTCATTTGCTGGGGTTTCTGTCCGATAGCGCTCACAAAAACGGCATCATAACGTTTATTGCGGTAGTTAGAGAAATTGAAATACCCCCTTTCCGCCCGGAAGCCGTTAGATGGCGTAAACTCAAAATCAGAGAATAGACGTTGGTCTTCGGCAGTAGTAGATTCCGGATAATTCGGGTTAGCGGTATCTCCCCAGTGATTGGGCTGCTTGGAATCCATCAGATGCACTACGTACATATCGGTTTTACCCCATCCGGGATAGGTCAGATAATCCGAGGCTCCGTCGTACCAAAGGGTGGTACCGTCCATCACCACGTTCACATCATCCGTAATACCGGCATCTGCATAAGCCATTACTTTGTCCCAGTTTACCGCCGCAAGTTCTGCCTTATTTCTTGGCAGGTAAGACAGCAATGAAGCTGCATAGGTATTCACGATCTTCTTGAAATCAGCGCTGGAAATGTCGGCAGGAGCACCCATCCAACCGGCAGCTATCGTAAAGTTACTATTGCTCAAGGCAATAGCCTTGTCAAAGTACTCTAAAGCTTTGGCTGCCACTTCCGTATAAGGAACCGCCGTTTCCAGCACTCCTTCTACCGAGCTTTCCTCATCTACCACGTGTGCACGGTCATAGATCAGGGCCAACTGGCTATAGCCAAGCCCCTGTACAAAGCGGGCAAAGGCCAGTACTTTGTCGTTATCGGCGCCGTTCACCCCGATATTCACTCCGCTATTGATGGCCTTGATCACATTATTGGCCGTAGCAATGCCCGAATACATACGGTCATAGGTATACTTGGTGTAGCCCTCGTTAGAATAGCTGGGTGAGTTATCCCATGCCAGATCACGAGGCTCACTTGAAATGTGCCACATACCGAAGTTACCGTGTGAACAGGTCACGTTATCCGCTGCTACAGCCAGCATGGGCTTCACCCCATTCTCTCTGTTCATGCCGCTGTTTAAGGTATTGTAGAGTCCACTGGCTACGTTGGCTACGTCATCTCCCTTGGCATA
>JBEBRS010000143.1:0-7976 GCA_040394705.1 Leadbetterella byssophila | reverse complement strand
AAATTTTGAATTCCTTTATAATAACGCCTTCTGATAACTTCCGGTTCAATAGTATGTCCGCCTTCCAATACTCTTGTTTTAACTCTTTCGTGGGCTAATTCTACATTTTGAAGCCAAAAGAACAACAACGTAACCGTATATCCATTTTGTTGAGCTTCTAATACTTTTGTCCGGTAACTTTTAGATGAAAGTGTAGTTTCAAAGGCAAAGTTTTCTCCGGCTTTCAGTAATTCATTAATTCTGTTAAGCATTATACGTCCGGCTTCGATGGCTACTTTTTCGGGTTGAAAAGGTGATAAACCTTTTGCGATTTCGTCGGCATTGACAAATTCTTTACACGCTAAAATCTCCGGCAGAATGGTGAACGAAGCGGTGGTCTTTCCGGCACCGTTACAGCCTGCGATAATGTAAAGATTTTTGTACTGCATCACTTTATCCGATTACCGCCGCCTTCGCCGCCTCAATCGCATCATCCAGCCCTTTGATATCACTACCGCCTGCCGTGGCGAAATGCGGTTGCCCGCCGCCGCCGCCTTTCATCAGCTTCGCCACTTCCCGAACGATGGCGCCTGCGTTCAGGTTCTTCTCTTTGACCACGTTTTCATCAATGAGAATGGCCAACTGGGGTTTGTCGTTCACCACCGCTCCCAGAATGACCACCGGTTTGCCCATATTTTGCTTTAGCCCGAACGCCAGTTGTTTCAGGGCGTCTGCATTGGGTACGTTTACGCGCTGGGCTACTACGTTCATGCCTTTCAGGTTCTCTATCTTACTGAGCAAGGCTATTTTAGCCGCTTGAACCGTGGCATTCTCAAAAGTCTCTATTTTCTTTTGTAAGACCGCGTTGTCTGCTTTCAGTTGTTCTACCGCTTTGAGCAGGTCGGTGGATTTCAGAATTTCTTTCAGTTCTGCAATCAGGCCGGCCTGTTGACGGAAAAGCTCAAGGGCCTTCACCCCGGTCACCGCTTCCACCCGCCTTACTCCGGCCGACACCGAGCCCTCGGAAATAAACCGGAACAGCCCGATCTCCCCCGTGGCCTTTACGTGCGTACCTCCGCAAAGCTCTACTGAAAATCCGGGATCAAAGGTGATCACACGTACGAAATCGCCGTATTTTTCTCCGAAAGTAGCCGTAGCACCCAAGGCCAGGGCGTCGTCAAACGGTACATTACGCTTTTCGTCCAGGGCAATGTTTTCCCGGATTTTCCGGTTGACTATATCTTCTACTTTCCGAAGTTCTTCGTCTGTGACTTTCGAAAAATGGGAGAAGTCGAATCGGGTAACTTCATCGTTCTGGTAGGAACCCCGCTGGATAATGTGATTTCCCAATACCTCTCTCAACGCGGCCAGCATCAGGTGGGTGGCAGAGTGGTTTTTTTCAATGTGGGTTCTCCTTTCCGTGTCGATTTCGGCCAGCACTTCTACCGTACCACTTAACTTGCTCAGTATCTCCGCCGCGTTTTTGTCTTTCACAATGTGCAGGAAAAGGTCGTTCTCCTTTTTGGTATCCGCTACATGTAAAGTATGCGCTTTTCCTTCCGAATGCACGGTGAGGGTGCCGGTGTCGCCTACTTGTCCGCCCATTTCGGCATAGAAAGGGGTGCGGTCAAGAACGATATGCACTTCCTGCCCGGCTTTGGTTTTGCTTACCCGGTATTTCATCAGCTGGGCGGTTGCGGCAGACAGCTCGTAACCTAAAAATTCTACACCGTCGGTGTCGCCCAGCTCCACCCAGTCGGCCGCTTCTTTTTCCGCGTCTTTGCGGCTTCGGGCCTTCTGCTCTTCCAGGGCTTTTTTGTAGCCTTCTTCGTCTACCGAAAACCCTTTTTCTTTCGCGATGAGTGCGGTCAGGTCTACCGGGAAACCAAAGGTATCCGATAGTTCGAATACGGTTTCGCCCGGAAGTATCTTCTGGTCTTTTTCTTCCCGGAATATGGTATCCAGGCGCTTCAATCCCAGCTCCAGGGTGCGTAAGAAGGTTTTTTCCTCTTCTTCCACTACCTTACTTACAAAATCTACCTGTGCCTGCAATTCGGGGAATACCTGAGCAAACTGCGCAGCCAGCACCGGCACCAGTTTCGACATAAACGGCTCTCTGAAATTAAGGTAGGAATAACCGTAGCGCAGGGCCCTTCTCAAGATCCGGCGGATTACATACCCCGCCTTGGAGTTGGAAGGCAATTGCCCGTCTGCGATGGTAAAGCTCACCGCCCTCAGGTGGTCTGCGATAACCCGCATGGCCACATCGGTATAATTATCCGAAGAGAGCGTACCGTTTTCACCGTATTTCTTTCCGGACAATTCTTCAATTACCCGGATGGTATTCTGGAAAAGGTCAGTGTCGTAATTGGATTTTTTGCCCTGTATGGCCATACAGAGGCGTTCAAAGCCCATACCCGTGTCTACATGCCTTTCCGGGAGGGGAATCAGGGTGCCATCGGCTTTACGCTCGTATTGCATGAATACGTTATTCCAGATTTCCACCACCTGGGGATGATCCTGGTTGACCAGCTCTCTTCCTCCTTGCTTGTCTACTTCTTCCTGGTCTCTCAGGTCGATATGTATTTCGGAACAGGGACCGCACGGGCCAATATCACCCATCTCCCAGAAATTATCTTTTTTGTTTCCAAAAATAATCCGGCTTTCATCGCCGATAATGGCTTTCCAGATGTCGAAAGCCTCCTGGTCAAAAGGCACGCCTTCGGCTTCATTTCCTTCAAATACGGAGACATAAATCCGGTCTTTGGGCAGTTTATATACTTCGGTCAGCAGCTCCCACGACCACGCCAGGGCCTCTTTTTTGAAGTAATCTCCAAAAGACCAGTTGCCCAGCATCTCAAACATGGTGTGGTGGTAGGTGTCGAAGCCCACTTCTTCCAGGTCGTTGTGCTTCCCGCTGACTCTCAGGCACTTTTGCGTATCGGCTATTCTTTTGCTCGGTGGAGTGCCGTTTCCCAGGAAAAAATCCTTGAACTGGGCCATTCCTGAATTGTTAAACATCAGGGTAGGGTCGTTCTTCGCCACCAGGGGGGCCGACGGAACAATGAGGTGTCCTTTTTCTTCAAAAAAATCTAAAAATGCCTTACGAATCTGGTGCGATGTCATTATTGGGAGGGAAAATTTTATACGCTACAAAAATAGGGGTTTTTTCGGGAAATCTTACCCGGAGAATAAAGGATAGTATCAGACCTCAAAAACTTTTCCCTCCTCCGCCAGAGCGGTGCGCGGAAATACGGCCTGCGATTCGGCCAGGAAACTGTCGAGTACCTTATACCGGGAAGAGAAATGCCCGATCACCAGCTGTTTAACCTCCGCTCTCCGGGCAATATCGGCCGCCTGGGCCGCGGTACTGTGAAAAGTCATGGCGGCCCGGTCAGTCAATTCTGTGGTAAACGTACTTTCGTGATACAGCAGATCGGCGTTTTGAAAATACTGCGCAATACCCGGATCATAGACGGTGTCTGAGCAGTAAGCCAGCTTGCGGGGCGGTTCCGGGTCAGCGGTATACTCCCGGTTCAGGTAGGTCTTTCCCGAAAGCCCGTCGGTTATGTCCAGTCCTTCTTTCAGCATTTTAAAATAAGGCAGGGGAAAGTCGGCGGGCAGTTTCTCCGCCAGGATTTTCCGCGGTGCCGGTTTTTCGGCAATGACAAATCCCGTGCAGGGTATCCGGTGCCGCAGGGGGAAGGTCCGGATGCTGATCTTTTCATTGGAAAAAATCTCTTCGGGGCGGTCGGGATGCGTAGCGTGAAAATCGAGGGTATAATTCAGGAATGCCTGGCTATAGCGGAGCTGTAGGCTGAGGATTTCGTCCAGCCCCCGCGGACCGATCAGCACCAAAGGCTCGGTACGCCCGGTATTGTTCAGGGTGTTGATCAGGGCAATGAGGCCGTAAAAGTGATCCCCGTGCAGGTGAGTAATCAGGATATATTTCAGGCGGGAAAACCGCACCTTGTACTTCAGCATCTGGAATTGTGTTCCCTCTCCGCAGTCTATCAGGATACTCTCGTTGCCAAGGTCCAGGTAAGCTGCGGAGGGCCTCCGTTCGGTAATCGGAGTAGCGGAGCCGGTGCCTAAAAGGGTTAATTTCAAAGATCAGTAATCATTTTCTTCGCCAAATTCATCTTCTTCTCCATCGTCGTATTCGTTGTCCTGCGTGTGCATGTAAACCGCTTCAATTGCTTCGTCTACAGAAGATAACATCAGGAGTTCAAACTGGGAATTGTCGGCAATCACATCGGTCACCAGGTCATTGTTCACTACCGTCACAAACAGTCCCGACTCCCGCTGGGCAATCTTTTGAACCTTATCGAAAAGCACTACGGCAGATACCGTAAGCGAAGAGACCCGGTCAAGGTCAACAATAAAATTTATCCTTCCCTCGGAAGAATACAGTCCGGCCACCGCTTTTTCCAGAACCGCAGAGGTGTTGTCATCGAAAGTGGCGGATTCCGGTGTAAAAATAACGTATTCGTCAGTTTTCTTTATATTGATCATATCCCGTTTATATGCAGACCCCAGGGGCCGCGGATCAGACAGTTAATAAATCAAAAATCTAAAATTATCAGCACAAAAAAAATTTCCGCAAAAATAAATGTTTTGAAAAACTGAAAAGTTTTCTCTTTTTTGTAGAAAATATCACTTTTCTAATGGCAAAGAAGAAAGATGCTCCCCTACCTGTTCAGGAGTTCAAAAACGTGGAAGCCTATTCCCTGTTTACCGATTTTGACATAGGCCTTTTTAAATCAGGGAAGCACTTTCGCCTCTATGAGAAGATGGGAACCCATGTGGTGGAATACCAGGGTGTGGTGGGTACTTATTTCGCGGTGTGGGCGCCTAACGCCCGGTCGGTGAATGTGATCGGGAATTTTAACGGCTGGGACCATCACAATCATCCCCTGTATCCGCGGTGGGACGGCTCCGGCATCTGGGAAGGGTGGATTCCGAATATTGGTAACGGAGAGATCTTCAAATACAGGATAGTATCGAATAACCACGGTATCGTCTCCGAAAAAGGAGATCCTTTCGCTTTGCGTTGGGAAGAATCGCCCCGTACTTCTTCGGTAGTCTGGGATACCTGGTACGAATGGAAAGACAAAGACTGGATGAAAAGCCGCCGGGAAAAGAACAGCCTGGATTCGCCCTTTTCCGTCTATGAAGTGCATCTCGGTTCATGGAGGAGAGATCCCTCAGAGCCTGATCGCAAGCTGAATTACAGGGAGATAGCCGATGCCCTGGTGCCTTACCTGAAAGAAACCGGCTTTACCCATGTAGAATTTATGCCCGTGATGCAACACCCCTATGAGCCTTCCTGGGGATACCAGATCACCGGGTATTTTGCGGTTAGCAGCCGTCAGGGTACTCCCCAGGACTTTATGTACCTCGTGGAACAGTTGCATATTGCGGGAATCGGGGTGATCCTCGATTGGGTGCCTTCCCACTTTCCGGGAGACGCCAACGGCATATTCCGTTTTGACGGCACCGCCCTGTACGAACACGAAGATCCCAAGGAGGGCTACCACCCCGATTGGAAATCCTATATTTTCAACTACGGAAGATACGAGGTACGTTCATTCCTTATCAGCAATGCCCTGTTCTGGCTGGAACGTTTCCATGCCGACGGGCTAAGGGTAGATGCGGTGGCTTCTATGCTGTACCGCGATTATTCCCGTCAGGAGGGGCAATGGGTGCCCAATGTTTTCGGAGGAAGGGAGAACCTGGAGGTAATTTCCCTCTTCAAGGAACTGAACGAGGAGATCTATCGGTTTTATCCCGATGTGCAGACCATCGCCGAAGAATCTACGGCGTTTCCGGGTGTCTCCAGGCCGGTGTATGCCGGTGGACTGGGCTTTGGAATGAAGTGGATGATGGGGTGGATGAACGACACCCTCAAGTATTTCGCCCGCGATCCCATGTACCGGAAATGGCATCAGAATGACCTTACTTTTAGCCTGGTATATGCGTTCAGTGAGAACTTTATGCTGCCTTTGTCACATGACGAAGTGGTGTACGGGAAAGGCTCACTGCTGACCAAAATGCCGGGAGACGTCTGGCAGAAATTCGCTAATCTGCGTTTGTTGTTCTCCTATATGTTTACCCATCCGGGAACCAAACTCATTTTTATGGGAGGGGAATTCGGGCAGATCCGGGAATGGAACTTTGAACAGAGCCTCGACTGGCACCTCCTGGATAGCGAACGCCACCGGGGGGTAAAAGAGCTGATCGCTGACCTGAATCACCTTTATAAAACGCAGGCCGCCCTGCACATCAAGCAGTTTGATCCGGAGTGCTTCCAGTGGATAGACGGCTCGGATACCCGGAACAGCGTAGTCAGCTATATGCGAAAGACCGTATCGGGGAATGTGCTCATTGTATTGAATCTGACACCCAACCCACACCACCATTACCGTGTGGGGGTACCGGCCCGGGAATCTTACAAAGAATTGCTGAATTCAGACCATAAAAAGTACGGAGGTTCCGGCGTAACGAATCCCAATATCTATGTGGAAAATGAACCCAGCCACGGCTTTGAGCAATCCGTACAGTTAAGCCTGCCTCCCCTCGGAGCGGTGATTATCGGGTAACCCGGATTTGATAAACTGATTTCAGATATAGGTTTCAGCTTATCTATATATTTTTGACGTAGGATAAAGCCTTCTTTTAGTGCAACTAAATTTATATTATGTGATAAACATTTTATATAAACTAATTGTGAACACTTACTTATGTAAAGAAGTATCGCTATTAATAATCTCAAGCTCCACCCCAAGACGAAAAGGTAAATGCAATAGAATCTTCATAAAGTAATATTTTGTAGATTTGCTATCGTAATGTCCGAACAGCAAAACATAGAATACAAAAGTGCTTGGCACGAAGAATATCTCAAATGGGTTTGTGGTTTTGCAAACGCGCAAGGCGGTGTGATTTTTGTCGGCAAAGAGGATGACGGAAATATTGTCGGTATTGAGGACTACAAAAGGTTGATGGACGATATTCCCAACAAAGTCCGTAATACAATGGGAATTACAGTAGAAGTGAATCTGCATGAAGAAAACAAAAAACATTTTATAGAAATCGTTACGGTTCCCTATACTGTTCCTATTTCTCTGCGAGGTAGATATTATTATCGGAGCGGAAGCACCAAGCAAGAGCTGACAGGCAATTCCCTCAACGAGTTTTTACTTAGAAAATCGGGTAAAACATGGGATGACGTGATTGAGCCACGAGCTACATTTAACGATATTGATGAAAATACTTTTTCTGCGTTCTTACGAATGTCGGAAGAAAAGGGGCGTTTACCCGATATTATCGGCTTAACTACCCAACAGATATTTGAAAAACTATTGCTTACTGAAAATGGTCAGTTGAAACGGGGTGCATTGGTATTATTTGGGAAAAGCCCCGAACGCTTTTATCCGAATACGTTTGTGAAAGTTGGCTATTTCAAAGGAAATGACATTTTGTTTCACGATGTGGTAGAGGGAAACTTGATTACGCTTTTACGAGAGGTTTCTAATTTGCTTAACTTTAAATACTTCACAAAGAAAATTCATTTTGAGGGATTATATCGTATCGAAACAGGTGAATATCCTACTCCTGCCATTCGTGAAATGTTATTGAATGCTTTGATACATCGCAATTATATGGGTTCAATGACACAAATTCGTATGTATGACGACAGTATCAATGTTTGGAATGACGGAACTTTACCCGCAGGAATAAATTCCGAAATTTTGAAGAAACCGCATCGTTCAAATCCCCGCAATCCTTTAATTGCGGATGTTTGTTTTAAAGGCGGATTGATAGACAGCTGGGGAAGTGGCACCATTCGCATTATTGAAACGTGCAAACAGGCTAATTTGCCCGAGCCCGAACTTGCGGAAGAAGAGGGAGGATTTTCGGTAACACTTTTTAGAAAGGGTGGCGGTGTAAATGAGGGTGTAAATGAGGGTGTAAATGAGGGTGTAAATGAGGGTGTA
>JBEBRS010000142.1:0-8003 GCA_040394705.1 Leadbetterella byssophila | reverse complement strand
TTTCATCTGTAAAAAATTTAGCTTTCAGCCTTCAGCCGGGTGGCGCACCACTATCAGCGGTCAGCTTATTCATAGGCGGGTGGGTGTGCCGGTTTTCTAATAGCTCATAGCTATTTCATCTGTATAAATTTTAGCTATTAGAAATTAGCTGTTAGAAATTAGATTTATTCATCGGTCGGTTGGTGTGTCTAATATCTAACTTCTAATATCTAACTGCTCATGGAGATTTCATATAGAATAAAAGTGGGTAGTCCCAAAAGAAACCACCCACTCTCCTAAACCAGCCTCAAACAAATCTATTGTTTATGGCCTCGAAAGCTGTTTAAACAGCCTCTAGCGGTTGAATAGCTGATCAAATGTCAGCGACACATAATACATACTTCCTACCATAGAACTTCCGAAGGCCTGGAAATAAGGCTTACGCCCTATGTTCGTACCTCCTACTTTCAGAATAGATCTGATAGAAGACAGCTTGGCGCTTACCTGGGCGTCTATGTTGGTAATGGCCGGCACCTGAGAGTTGGTAAAGAACACCTGGCTGGCATCGTTCGGTGTGCCGAAACTCGATTGCCATACAAACTCGGTCTGGTGACGCAGGTTTACATTAAACCCGAACTTATCGCCGCTACCAATACGCTTCCCAAAGGAAATATTGTAGGTATAATCGGGAGAGTTAAAGCCCGCGTACTGCTGCTCAGGAGACTCCTCAAAATCTTTCAGCTTATTGTGAGAAACGTTGACCCCCGCGTTATACCCTTTGGTAAAGGAGTAATTGAGAGCAACGGCCCATCCGTAGGCGGTAATCACCTTCTCGGTGTTTGACGGACGGGAGAAACCGTTGTACAGTCCCGCACCGATTCCCGATTCTTTAGGCAGGTTGGGAACCGCTGGCGACGGTGCGGTAGGTACTACGATGGTAGTCCCTCCAATATAATTTTCATACTTGCTGAAGTAATAATACGCGTCTATAAACAGGCGCTTGCCGATCAGGCCTTTGTACCCGATTTCATAAGAGGTAATCTTCTCCGGCTTCAGGGCCTTGGCCTGGTATTTGGGCAGGGCAGCTACCCCGTACGCAGGCGCCAACTGACCCGTAACTGTGGCCAGGTTGGCCTGGAGCGCGCCCGGCAGCTGGGCACCGATATTGGCCTGGATAGCACCAGCCACCTGTACCTCTACATTCTGGGCGATGAGGCCCTGCACATTATCCGAAGCCATCTGAGCGCTTACCTGCTGCTGAATTAACGCATCTTTCTGCTCGGGCGGTACTTGTCCCGCCGCCACAGCCGCTTCAACCTGAGCGGTTACGGCTGCCGTTACCTGAGTCAGCACGCCCGCGGTCACCAGTTCCACAATCATGGGGCGCTGGGCATTTACCGCAGCCGTTACCGCCGCGGTCACATTCTGGGTAATCAGCGTAGTGGCGTGCTGCTGCGCCTGGGCCAGAATGCTGGCCTGGGTGGTGGCATCAAAATAATTCAGCCCCTTAGCCGAAAACTGATCCAGCGTATACTTCGTAATTCCACCGGCCAGGTTATAGGCCTGAATCCTGTCAAACTCCGGCAACCCGCCTATGAGCGTACCTTGAGGTGTTTGCAGGTTGATGTACTGGTTCTGGGTGGTTGGAATCCGGAAACCCGTCTGGTAAGACAGGCGGATATTACTCTCTCCGAAAGAAAATATACCCGACAAACGGGGAGAAAACTGCCCTTCAAAATTTTCATTCTTATCGTAGCGTATCGACCCTACCAACCGGAAATGGTCGTTGAACAGACTCTTTCCTGCCTGCGCATACGCGCCGTATTCCTTGATGGTAATCCGGCCGTCACGTCCTTCGGCCATATCATTAAACAGAGTGCCGTCTGAACGCAGATTGTATTGTCTGAAATTACCTCCTATCATCAGGTCCATAAACGAAATCTCGTTTTTGAAGTTATACAGACCTTCAAAGTGTACCAGGTTCGACTTGTCCAGAAATCCTCCGCCTCCGTCTACAATGGCAATATTGTTAAATTTCTCCGCACGGTCTTTCAGGTCCTGACCGGTGGGCAGTCCAATATCGGCTACACCCCGGGCGGCCAGGTGGGCCTGGTCTGAAGCGGCTCCGGTCTGAAGCGCGCCCAGGTATGCCCCGAGGTATTCTCCGAACCATTGTTGATGCGGTTTCACTTCATTCAATAACTGAACGGCCGACAGCCCCAGGAAGGCCGATTTGCCCGAATTCTCCCGGGTAGTATACGCCCTCAGGTTAAAATTATCTCCTCTCAGTTCCAGCTTGGCCTGACTGATGCTAAAATCTTTCAGGGCATAACGGCCTGTTCCGGTATACAGGGTAGAACCCAAACCCAGGTTATATTGCCCGATCAGCTCCATTTTTTCAGTCGGACGGTAATGCAGGGCCAGGTTGGTCTTGAACGAGTGGGTTTCGCTGTCGGTCATATCCGACTCAATGAAACCGGTACGGGAAACGGTTTGGTTAGGAACCATGGCGGCCACTTCCGGAGAAATCAATCCTGCGGCTACCATCCCGGCTGCTACGGTCTGTAAATTGGCCGAAACCTCATCGCCATATACGTTTAATCCGTTATAATCCAGGTCTACGCCCTGTCCGCGTTTGCCGTTTTCCACACCCCCTACATTCAGGTTCGCGAAATTCCGGGCCTGCCAGTCGTCCGCAGTCAGGTAAGACAAATTCACTTTAAACGCTACTTTATCGTTGAAGGCCTTGGCATACCGGACTGATGCGTCATAAAAAGGCGTGGTAGGCGTAGTCCGTCCTTCCTCGTGCATGATCCCTCCCCGCACATTGGCGCTCAGGCCCTGGTAAAGGAAAGGACTTTTGGAGTTCATCAGGATCAGACCGTTAATGGCATTAGGACCGTACAATGCCGAAGCGGCTCCCGGCAGAATTTCCACCGATTCTACATCCAGTTCCGGCATCCCCACAATATTGTCTACCGCAAAATTCAGCGCCGGAGACATATTGTCCATTCCATCAATCATCTGCACCACACGGGGATTACCGGTAGCGCCAAAGCCCCGCATATTAATAGACTTGAACAGCATGCCCTGGGTAGTCAGGTTAATCCCTTTCATGTTCCCCATCGCATCGTAAAAATTAGGGGACGTCGTCTCCCGGATAGTCCTCAGGTCGATTTTTTCTACCGTCACGGGCGACTTCATTTCGCTTTCCGCCACCCTTGACGCCGAAACCACAATCTCCTGACCCAGGATACTTTGGTCTTCCAGGGAAATATTCAGATTCATCCCTGAGCGCACCACCGTTACCTCCTGCCCTTTGTACCCCACAGAAGAAATAAGCAATTCAAAAGGCGGGGGCGTACTCGTACTCAGCCTGAATTTTCCATTGATATCCGTAATGGTACCAATTACTTTTCCTTTCACCTGCACACTCACTCCTACTAAAGGCTCTTTGGTTTTCGCGTCTTCTATAGTACCCGTTACTTCTGTCTGCCCGTAAGTAAATGCCGTTCCTGATAAAAAGAAGCAGATTATCAGCAGCAATCTGCAGTGTAGAATTTTACTCATCATAATTATTAATAAGGTTACTTGATTTTTTATACAATAATAAAGACTAAAAACTATTTAAGTGCAATTTTTTAGTCAAATAATTACAAAATTATTAAAAAGAAGGAAAACCGCGGTGAAATGCGGAATGGTTCGGTTGAAGTTATAACCTTGTGCGACCTAGTAATGCTGCAATTCCAGCCTGGCCTCCGGCACGATACCACCGGAAAGTACTTTAAAACAAAACCTTAATATAATGAATGGCTGCCGTTTGAAGGAACCCGGCGAGGAGAGCGCAAACCAGCATTTTCTGAAGAATTTCCCTCTTGGGAAAACGAAAACTTAATGCAATGAAGGTACCCAGTATAGGCGTAAACAAGAAAGGGGTAAGAAAAGCCACTCCCCAAAGCCCCAGGCGGTTCTTCACCTTCACCGCAAGGCGGGTAGTTTTACTGAACAGCTTCGGAGGACGCAACATGTTTTTTATACGGCGAAGAGGCGCTATGCCCCTCAGGTAAGTTACCATACGCTGAAACCACCCCAAAGAAGAAAACCGTTTCGTCAGATTACTGCCGTACGTAATCAGGAACACCGTCAGCATCATCCCTGCGGTAGAACACACCGTGGTTTCAAGCCAGGAAAGCCCCATAGCCATACCCGCTACAGGCCCACCCACAAACTTGAAGGTAGAGGCCAATGCCACCGCGATATATTCAGAAACCGGATCCATGAAACTTGGTAACAACGGCTTTCTTCACAAAATTCCCTATAAATTCAGGAAAGCAAAAAAATATCTTGCCTAGTATCTTGCATTGCAAAGTACTGTGTTTATATTTGTAGCGAAAAAGCTATTACTCACTTTTTACTTATTTAAATAAAGTGTTATTATGAACTTAGAAAATGCACAGGTACAAATGCGGAAAGGCATCCTGGAATACTGCATTTTACAGATCATTTCCCGGGGCGAAGTATATGCTTCCGAAATACTGGAAGAGCTTCTGGCCGCCCGGATCATGGTGGTAGAAGGCACCCTATACCCCCTGTTGACCCGTCTGAAAAATGCAGAACTCCTGGATTACAAATGGATAGAATCATCTTCGGGGCCTCCGCGAAAATATTACATACTTACGGAAAAAGGTCGTGCTTTCTTAGGCGAGTTGGCCCTTACCTGGGGCGAGTTATCCTCTTCTGTCAACTCTATTATTGCCAAGTCCAAAAAATAAAATCATGAAAAAGACATTACAAATCAATATTGGCGGATTCTTTTTTACCATCGAAGAAGAGGCCTATCGTCGCCTCAACCAATACCTCGATTCACTTAAAACCTATTTTTCGAGCTATGAAAGCTGCGACGAAATTGTGCAGGACATCGAAGCCCGGATTGCGGAAAAGTTCTTCGAAAAGCATCAGTCTACCGGCATTATTGAAAGCGAGGATGTAGAAGGAATTATCGCTTCTATGGGCTCTGTATCTGACTTTGAAGCCCTAAAGGAAGAAGAAGACCTCCAGTCGTCACCCAAAAATGCAAACTATGAGGCGCCGCTAGTAAGCGGACTCTACCGCGACGGGCTTCGTAAAGCCCTGGGCGGAGTTTTGGCCGGAATTGCCCATAAATACCAGTTTGATGTGGTGTGGGCCCGGATGATTTTTCTCGTGTTCACCCTGGGACTAATTGGAGAGGGAGTAGGCCCGGCACTGATCCTGGTTTACCTGATTTGCTGGGTGGTGATACCTGTACGTCACGATCTGGAAGAAAATCCGGCAGTAAGGAAGTTTTACCGGAACCCGGACGATAAAGTCATTGGCGGTGTGGCTTCCGGACTGGCCTCTTTCTTGCGAATTGATGTGAAGGTTGTCCGGATCATTTTTGTCATCACCGGTTTCATTGTGATAGGCCTTATTCTCTATCTGCTTTTGTGGATCCTGGCCCCACTGGCGCGTTCAGTGACCCAGAAACTCCAACTGGAAGGGCAGGCGGTCACCATTCAAAACATTGAGAAATCTGTACGGAGCAAAGAAGGAGAACAACCGGAAAAGACAGAAAGTGCCATCTCTAAAATCCTCCTGTTTCCTTTCCGGTTAATTGGCCTGTTTTTTACTTTCCTGGGAAAACTGGTTCGTCCTTTCGGTACCCTGATCAAGATCCTGGCCGGCATTATCCTGATCTTTATGGGCATATCTATAGCCTTTAGCGCTTTGATTGGACTAGGCGCATTTTTCGGTCTTTTAAATTCTTACCAATGGATCAATACCGGAAATATGGAATTCAACCGGATTGTGGCCGAAATTCCACCTCTGGGCGGTGTATTTGCTTTCTTTACGATCTTCATTCCGGGCCTGGCATTTATCTTTACAGGCACCATGCTGGTAGTCAGCAAGACCATTGGTAACCGGAATTTCTGGCTCACCCTTTTACTCCTCTGGTTCACAGGCATTGTAGGTGCCGTATCGGTGGGTACCAAATATTCCCTGAATTTTGCCAATCGGGAAAGTGTAGAAAGCCAGCAGTCGTTCGCAATAGCACCAAACGATATATTGATACTGGACGCCAAAAGTGCAGACACTTACCGAAGCGGTATCCGCCCAGACCATTCCCTCACCGGAACCAGTATGAACCAGGTGTACATCATCCAAACGGCGAAATCCAATGGCCCTACAGCCCGCGAAGCCAAAAGATTTGCTGAAAACCTGTCCTACGGTATCCGCCAAAATGGAACAACGCTCACATTTGACAATCACTTTTCTATCAAAGAGGGCGACCCTTTCCGGGATCAGTCGGTTAAATTGGAGATCGAAATCCCCAAAGAAGTAAAATTCCAGTTCACCCGCCGCTACCTGGATGCTTTCGGTTATCCCTGGAGCATAAGGAATGCCGGTTTTAATTACGACCACTCCGGAAACAATATTTTTATCATTAACAGCGAGAATGAAATCAAGTGTCTTAACTGTCCGGAAGCAGATCCCTACGAAAATGTAGAACTGAATTTCGAAGATGAGGCCTTTGGCCGTGATTTTGAAAACTGGGAAAGCCGGGTTTATAACAAGACCATAAAACAAGAAACAAGAATTGAAAAGATAGAAATCACCGAAAATTTCCGGGTCCTGCTGGTGAAAGCAGATTCTGCTTCGGTTACGCTTTACTCCAATGATCAGAGCAATCTCGATGACACCCAGGTACGTAATGTTAACGGAAAACTGACGGTGAGCTACCGCGACCCCTTTAAGAAACATCCTGATGAAACACTCCTGTATATCAGTACGCCCACAGTGAGCGAGATATCGGTTGAAAACGGCGTCACTCTGAAAATGTACGGATTTGAAAACACGGCGAGAGCGACCATTTCAATCGCTGAAAACAGCAAAGCGGCGGTGCATCTTGACACCCGTGCCCTTACTTTGAATGTGCAGGACGAATCCAATGTACTGCTTCGAGGTCAGATTGAAGAATTAAAAGCGAACGTATCTGACAAGAGTTTACTGAAAGCACAGCAGGCCAAGATCACAAACGCCATAATCTCTGCCACGTCATCCAGCGTGGTAGAACTCGGGAAAGTAAAAAACAAAACCTTCCGATCAGAAAAAGATTCCATCATTAAAGACGAAGAGAATTAATTTATAGTGTTAAAGAGTTCGGAAAAACAGGGGTGCTTCATCCCTGTTTTTTTATTGTTATCGTTTATAAAAGATATAATCGGTGACCAACGGTTCAAGTCCGTATTGTCTGAACGCAGATGCTATTTGCCCCCTGTGGTAGGTGGAATGGTTAATGACATGAAACAAAATATCCCGGACAGTGTTACTGAATGCTTCTCCCTTGCTGTTTGCTTTTATCATGAGGCGGATTGCTCTGGACAGAAAAAGTTTTAGCCTTCAAAGGTACCAAAGTTATTTTTGGCTCATTTGAGGTTATCTATTATTTTTTCAAGCGTTTCTATGGTCAGCAAATATTCTTTTTCTGTGATATTTTCCATCGCTTTTTTTCTAAATGTAGTTTGTTTATCGAAGCAAAGCCGATACAACTCTTCCCCTTTTTCGGTAAATGACAAATACTTTTCTTCCTGAATTATTCCCCTGTTCAGAAGTGTGTTGATTGCATCATCTAGTTTTTCTCTGCCTGCAAATTCAGAAAGCAGGTCTGCTATTTCCTGCCTGCCTGTTTCCCCTTTTTCATTGATCAAGTTTAGAATCTGCCATTCTGTTCGGGTAATATCCAGCTCTTTATGAATCGTGTTGATTCCTTCCGTGAGTAAGTTGTCGGTTTTTTTGAGATAATAACCAATGGGCAATTTGTCTTTCATTAGTAGTTTTTGTTTTTCCGAGTACAGGCTACCCTAAGTATCTATATTTTCTCTTCCAAATTAGCTTTTCCGAATAATCTCCCTATATCGCTTTTTAACTGACCGGTATTTAATTCCCCTTTAAAAAATCCCCCTTATCTTCTTGTACAGGTCCACCGCAAAATCATCGGTCATCTG
>JBEBRS010000141.1:0-8131 GCA_040394705.1 Leadbetterella byssophila | reverse complement strand
TGATCCCGTTCCCTTTCCAGCAAAGGAATGACCTCCTGTCCTAATCCCTTGATCTTATCACGGATCAGGCCCACCACCTCACCGTCAGAGTCGTCTAAGAGGGAAACCATGGCTTTGAAATCCCGAATATTCATAGGCTATTCGTTTTACAGATCAATAATAACATACGCCTTCTTAAAACCAAACAAATTTTTAAAACATTTATTTAGATATTACCTTTGTAAAAAAAGAACACGAATGAATATACTGGTGACGGGTGGAGCCGGATTTATCGGATCACATACCGTAGTGGAACTGATAGCCGCGGGCTATTCCCCGGTCATAGTGGATGACCTCCGTAACTCAGACCCCTCCGCACTTCAGGGTTTAAAGAATATCCTGGGAAAGGAAGTGCCTTTCTACCGGGAAGACTGCAACGACTACACCAAAATGAACGAAGTGGTTCAGCGGCATAACATCCAGGGAATCATTCATTTCGCTGCTTTTAAAGCGGTGGGAGAATCGGTGGCAGAACCGCTGAAATACTACGAAAACAACATAGGGTCTTTACTAAATATCCTGAACGTGATGCAGGCCAATAAGGTGAGGAACCTGGTTTTCAGCTCGTCTTGTACGGTATACGGACAGGCCGACGTGATCCCGGTCACGGAAGATACGCCCAAGAAAAAGGCGGAGTCGCCTTACGGCAACACGAAAGCCATCGCGGAAGATATCCTGGAAGACACGGTGAAAGCCGGCCTCGACCTCGGCATTATCTCCCTCCGGTATTTTAACCCGGTGGGCGCTCACCCTTCCGCTGAAATCGGCGAATTGCCCATCGGGGTACCCAATAACCTGGTCCCTTATATTACCCAAACTGCCGCAGGCATCCGGGAGAAGCTAACCGTTTTTGGCAATGATTATGACACGCCTGACGGCTCCAATATCCGCGACTTCATTCACGTGGTAGACCTGGCAAAAGCCCATGTTTCGGCGTTGAGCCTGCTGGGAAAACATACGGAAGGACCCTATTACAACGTTTTTAATATCGGTACCGGCCAGGGCAATTCGGTGTTGGAGGTAATCGACACGTTTGAAAAGGTGAATAACCTGAAGCTCAATTACGAAATCGGGCCGCGGAGACCGGGTGACGTGGTTAAAATTTACGGGAACGTGGAAAAGGCGGCTACCGAAATGCGATGGAAGGCGGAAAAAACGCTGGCGGAGAGCATGGAAGACGCCTGGAGATGGCAGAAAAAAATCAGTAATTTATAATGCGCTATTCGCTGAACGCTATCCACTATCGGCCTATAGGCGCTGATAAAGCAGATGGCTGAAGGCTAATAGCTGATAGTTTTTATAAACATGAACAAACACATCATTATCACGGGGGGAGCGGGTTTTATCGGCTCACATGTGGTAAGACTTTTTGTAACCAGATACCCGGATTACCGGATCATTAACCTGGATAAACTCACTTACGCGGGCAACCTGGAGAACCTGAAAGATATCGAGGACGCCCCCAATTATGTCTTTGAACACGGGGATATCGTGGACGAGGCTTTTGTGAACGGGCTTTTCGAAAAATACCCGGTAGACGGGGTGATTCACCTGGCGGCGGAGTCGCATGTGGACCGGTCCATTACCGACCCCATGGCCTTTGTACGGACCAACGTGATCGGCACCTGCAATTTGCTGAACGCGGCAAAAAACGCGTGGAAGGGAAATTACGAAGGGAAACGCTTCTATCATGTTTCGACAGATGAAGTGTACGGAGAGCTTCACGATCCCTCGGAGTTTTTCCTGGAAAGCACCTCCTACGATCCGCGTTCACCGTATTCGGCTTCGAAAGCGAGTTCGGATCATTTTGTGCGGGCCTACCACAATACCTACGGTCTGCCCGTAGTGATTTCCAATTGTTCAAACAATTACGGTCCGAACCACTTCCCGGAAAAGCTTATTCCGTTAATGATAAACAACATACGGAACAAAAAACCCTTGCCGGTATACGGAAAGGGAGAGAATGTGCGCGACTGGCTTTTTGTGAAAGACCACGCCCGGGCCATTGATGTCATTTATCATGAGGGCAAAAACGGGGACACCTACAATATCGGCGGCAACAATGAATGGAAAAACATAGACCTGGTACACCTGCTGATCAAGTTAATGGATAAGAAACTGGGGAATCCGGAAGGAGAAAGTACGCAACTGATTACGTACGTGACTGACCGGGCGGGCCACGACCTCCGCTACGCCATTGACGCTACCAAACTGATGACCGAGCTGGGGTGGAGTCCGTCTGTCACGTTTGAGGAAGGGCTGGCGCAGACGGTAGAGTGGTATTTTGAGAACTGGGACTGGATAGAGAATATCACCAGCGGAGAATATCAGAAATATTACGAATCAATGTATAAATTATAGCAGTCAGCCTTCAGCTATCAGCTATCAGTCTCAAAAAAGACGGAAAAGCTGAAGGCTGATAGCTGATAGCTGATAGCTAACTCAATATGAAAGGAATTATCCTGGCCGGCGGTAGCGGCACCCGTTTGCACCCTCTGACGCTTGCAGTAAGCAAGCAACTCATGCCGGTTTATGACAAACCCATGATTTATTACCCGCTTTCCATCCTGATGCTTGCGGGAATTCATGAGATTCTGATCATCTCCACTCCCCATGACCTCCCCCATTTCAAGAAACTTCTGGGCGACGGCTCCCAGGTGGGGTGCCGCTTCGAATACGCGGAGCAACCCAGTCCTGACGGCCTCGCGCAGGCATTTATTATCGGAGAAAAGTTCATTGGGAAGGATAAGGTGGCCCTGGTATTAGGTGACAATATCTTTTACGGCAGCGGACTGAGTAAGCTGTTGCAGTCCTGTGCCGATCCGGACGGAGGTACGGTATTCGCCTATCCGGTACATGACCCGGAAAGGTATGGCGTGGTAGAATTCGATAAGGATTTCAATGCCCTGAGTATTGAAGAGAAACCGGAAAATCCCAAGAGTAACTATGCGGTTCCCGGTCTTTACTTTTACGACAATACGGTGGTGGATATTGCCAAAAATATACAGCCCTCACCAAGGGGCGAGCTGGAAATTACCGACGTCAACAGGGTATACCTGGAACAGGGAAAACTAAAAGTGGGTGTGATGAACCGCGGAACTGCCTGGCTCGACACCGGCACCTTCGCTTCCCTCATGCAAGCAGCACAGTTTGTACAGGTGATTGAAGAGCGGCAAGGTCTCAAGATAGGCTGTATTGAGGAGATCGCCTATCGCATGAACTTCATTGATGCGGAACAACTCCGGAAAATAGCACAGCCTCTGGTCAAATCAGGATACGGGCAATACCTGCTTAATTTGCTGAAATAGAGGACGGCAGTGGACAATTACGAATTAAAAATTACGAATTACGGAGGAGGGATATCGATGGAGCTACAAACCATTTATCTATACAAAATATCCAATATACACTTTTAGATAATATTGAGTATTTAAACCCTGCTATCATATCATTCCACTAAACTTCACTTCTTCATGTTTTCTTTTTTTAACGTGAAGAAGTGAAGGGGAATGAAGTAAGTTGTACACGGAAAATCATAATCCACCTCCGTAATTCGTAATTTTTAATTTGTAGTTACCCACAACCGTGTCACCCCTCTAGGATTCCCGTAATTCGTAATTTTTAATTCGTAATTGCTTCACGCACTCACCATCCGTCATCCGACACCTTCTTGGCCGGTTTTGGAGCGGCCTTGGTCTTGGGAGGGGCATTCTCTACAGTAGCACCGCCCATGGTGTACAGTTCATCACCCAGTTCCACCCTGGAGTAGACGCGGCTGATGATCTTCCACTCGTTCCCAACTTTCAGAAGATTCAGGAAATCAATGATTTTGTTGGTAGAATAAGCCGTTTCGGTAATGGCGGTGGCGGCGTTATTGGCATAGCTCAGCGAGAGTACCCGGGTGGTTCTTTCCATTTTCTGACCGGGCTTAATGCGCGAAGCCAGGCTTTCGACCGTCATGCCGGTAACCCCGTTATTTCCTACCGCCTTTTGCACGGCGTCTCTCAGGAATGCCCCTTTAAAACGTTCTACCTCCCCGTTCGTTCCGCCTTCCAGAAAATCGTTCAGGGTTTGGGTGATCAGCTGCTCATCGGATTGCGCCCGGGCGCTTCCGAAAAAGGCCAGCAGCAGGGCCAGTAAGGTTATTCTGTAGTTTTTCATGCGCGTAAATCTTTTGCTTTGAGCCATGAACTGATTCTAATGCAATTTAGCCGGAGAATCTCGTATTATTTTATAAATTTGCGAAAAAAAAATTTCAATGAGGCTTTTTAATACAGCCACGTATAAAGCACGACGGGAAGAACTGAAAAGGCAAATAAAAACCGGACAGATCCTGATTTTGGGCAATAACGAGGCGCCCATGAACTATACGGCGAATACGTATCGTTTCCGGCAGGACAGTAACTTTCTGTATTATTTCGGGATTAACCTGCCCGGTCTGGCGGGTCTCATTGACCTGGATAAGAATACGGAGATGATTTTCGGCCACGAACTGACCCTGGACGATATCATCTGGGAAGGGCCTGTGGAGCCCCTGTCGTCGCTCGCAGAAAAAGTAGGAGTAAGCACCATCCTTCCCCTGGAAAAATTAAAATCAGTACTGGGTAACGGCGGGGTTCACTACCTGCCCCCCTACCGGGGCGACCGCCAGCTATTTATACGAGATACCCTGGGGGTCTCCTCTCCTTTTTCCGTAGACCTGGTCAAGGCGGTGGTAGCCCAGCGCGCCATCAAATCGGAAGAAGAAATCGCGGAGATGACCCAAGCGGTGAACATCACCCGCGAAATGCATATTGCCGCCATGAAAGCCGCTGCCCCTGGCAAGAAAGAGTACGAGGTGGTGGCAGAAATACTCAAAACGGTGAAAAGCCACCATGCAGAACTCTCATACCCCATTATACTTTCGGTAAACGGGCAAACCCTGCATAACCATTACCACGGCAATGAAATGAAAGCCGGACAACTGCTTCTCAATGATTCCGGAGCAGAAACTGATATGTATTATGCCGGCGATATCACTCGTACTATCCCCGTTTCGGGAAGCTTCACCGCCCGCCAGAAAGAGATCTACGAAATTGTTTTGAAGATGGAGACCGAGTCCATCGCTGCCCTGAAGCCGGGAGTATTGTACCGCGATGTCCACCTGCAGGCCAACCGCATATTGTTAGAAGGCCTGAAAACACTAGGACTGGTGCAGGGCGACGTAGACAATATGGTACAGGAAGGCGTGGGCGGCCTGTTCATGCCTCACGGCCTCGGCCATGCCATCGGCCTTGACGTGCACGATATGGAAGATCTCGGCGAGCAGTATGTGGGTTACCGGGAAGGCCTGGAAAGGAGTACTCAGCTGGGGCTGAAATCTCTTCGCCTGGCCAAAGAACTGGAAACCGGCCATGTACTGACCGTAGAGCCGGGCTGCTATTTTATCCCTGAACTGATCGGGAAATACCGCTCGGAAGGTGTTTTTGCCCAATATGTGAATTACAGCGCCCTGGAAAGCTACCTGGATTTTGGGGGGGTCAGGATAGAAGATAACGTGGTGATTACCACTGAAGGCCATGAAGTACTGGGCAACCCGATACCGAAAACGGTGGAAGACGTAGAAAAAACCACGCAAGCATAGTTAAATGATCATATTTACGGATAAAACAGGGCAGCTAGGAAACCAGTTGTTTGAATTCAGCACGTTCATAGCCAATGCTCTGGAAAATAATTCAGGCCTCCTTAATCTCTTTTTTACAGATTACAAAGAATATTTCGTGGGCCCCACTTCTAACCACGTCCTTCCTTTAGTTAAAACCTCTCTTGGCAATCAGGTGACGGATAAGCTGATAAGGAAACTTATTCAGTCTTCACAAGTGAAGAGATTAGGCGGTTCATTTAACCGCCTCCTTCGTGGTAATGGTAAACCACTTGATATACATCAAATAAATTCCAGGGGTAAGTTATTATTAAAAGATGGGTATTGGTTTACAGATTATAAGAATTTCTATAGATATGAAAAACAAATAAGATCCTATTTTACCCCCCTGAATAAATATACAGACAATATAACTCAATTCATTAGTAAGTGTAGGTTGAACCATGATATACTTATCGGTATTCATATCAGGAAAGGGGATTATAAAGAGTTTCTTGGTGGGGAGTTTTATTTCGAAGAAGAAGTTTATCTGGATAAAGCACTCCAGATAGCAAAACTTTTCCCCGATAAAAAGGTTGCTTTTATTATTTGCTCAAACGAGAATGTGGATGCGTCTGCCTTTAAACCCCTTACTGTATACACGGGATTAGGACACTTTATCGAGGACATGTACACTTTAGCACAATGTGACTATATAGTAGGGCCTCCCAGTACCTATACTATGTGGGCTTCCTTTTATGGGAATAAACCATTATGCAAAATATTTCAAAGAAATCAAGTTATTAATATAGAGGATTTTAAAAGAGATTACGGATATTGAATGATCTGAAAAGAAGAGCCGAAGAAATGCGGGGAAAAAACTGGTAGCAATCTGACGGGTATCATATTTATTGAGGATTTCCTGCTGTACTTTTGCCAATAAAGTCGGGCAGAATGAATCACCTCATTGAAAAATACAACGTATCCGTTCCTCGTTATACCTCCTATCCTACCATGCCGTTTTGGCAGACCACAGGTTTTACCCCTGAAAAATGGATAGGGAATGTCAGGAAAACATTTCGGCAGGAAAACAAACTGAGTTTGTACATCCATCTGCCCTATTGCGAAAGCCTGTGTACTTTCTGTGCCTGTCATAAGCGCATCACCAAAAACCACGCCTACGAAGGGCCCTACATTGATGCACTCCTGAAGGAATGGCACAGTTACCTGACCACCTTTGAAACCGTACCGGAAATAGAAGAAATTCACCTGGGTGGCGGGACGCCTACTTTCTTCTCCCCCGAAAACCTGGAGCTGCTGATCCGGTCTATCCTGGACACCGCCACGGTTTCTCCCCGGCACGAATTCAGTTTTGAAGGGCATCCGAACAATACCACGTACGCACATTTGAAGGCCCTCTACGGCCTGGGTTTCCGGCGGGTGAGTTTCGGGGTGCAAGATTATGACCCGGTGGTTCAGGAGGCCATTCACCGCATACAGCCCTTTGAAAATGTCAAAAATGTAACGCAGTGGGCCAAAGAACTGGGCTATACATCCGTGAGCCATGACCTGGTGTTCGGCCTGCCTTTCCAAAGCCTGGACGGATTTACCGATACCGTCCGGAAGACCCTGTCCCTGTCGCCCGACCGCCTCTCATTGTATTCTTATGCGCACGTACCCTGGATCAAAGGCCTCGGACAGCGGGGATATAGCGAAGAAAACCTGCCTGCACCGGAAGAAAAACGACAGTTATATGAACAGGCCCGGGCCATATTTGAAGAAAACGGTTACTACGAGGTGGGCATGGACCATTTCGCCAAAGCCGATGACGCCATGTTTATCGCGTACCGCGAAGGTCGTCTGAACCGCAATTTTATGGGCTACACCACCACACAGGCCCGACTGCTGATTGGCCTGGGTGCCTCCGCCATCAGCGACGCCTGGGGAGCCATGGCCCAGAATGAGAAAAACGTAGATAAATACCTGAAACACACCGGAGGACTACCCGTGGTAAAAGGGCATATACAGTCGGAACGTGACTTACAGCAGCGAAAACTGATTCAAGACATCATGTGTCGGTTTCAGGCAGACATTTCAGCCCAAAACCCGGACAATTCCCGACTGAAAGAGCTGGAAGAAGACGGCATCATTGAAATCTCCGGACCCGAGCTTCGGGTCACGCCAGCGGGCCGGGCGTTTATCCGCAACGTATGTGCCGTTTTTGACGACTACCTGACTGAGACGCCGGAACAGACGTTTTCTAAGGCGATCTGAGGGGAAAAATAATTTCTTCCAAGGCCGTGCCCTTGTCACCCTGGCGGCACTGTTGTCACTCTCGCGATACCGCTGTCACCCTGAGGCCTGTCGAGAGCCGCGTCTATTTTTCCTTCATAATCCGGAGGGCTTTTACTTTTCCACCGCTGGAGACCCGAAGAACATAGGTTCCCGGTAAAATATGACTCATGTCGATCT
>JBEBRS010000140.1:0-8223 GCA_040394705.1 Leadbetterella byssophila | reverse complement strand
ACGAAACCGCCGCAATCGAGCTTTTAGAAAATTATATCCAAAAGGTCTCCACACTCACTCACTGCGGATCTTTTCTCAATTCGCTGGAGGCGCTCCGCTACACACAGAATAATAAAGTAGACCTGGTATTCCTGGATATTAACATGCCTCACCTTTCGGGACTGGGTTTTCTGGAACTCCTGGGCAGCGAACCCCGTGTAGTGCTTACCTCGGCCTATTCCGAATACGCGATTGAGGGCTACAAATACGATGTGGTAGACTACCTCACCAAGCCCGTTTCGTTTGAAAGTTTCCTGAGGGCCGTGAAAAAAGCCGAAGACCGCATGACCGATTTTAAAAAGCCGGGCGGGGAACTGGACGACTTCATTATGGTGAAGTCTGATCGCAAAGGAAAGCTGGTGAAAATCGCTTTTTCCGAGATTGTCTATATCGAATCGATGCGGAATTATGTGGCGATTTATACCTGCCACAAGGAACGGGTAATCACCCTGATTTCCCTGAAAGAATTGGAAGAACGCTTGCCCAAAGAGCATTTTTTCCGGACGCACAAAACGTTTATAGTGGCCCTCAATCGAATCAAAATGGTAGACGGGGGAGAGATTGTATTGCAGGAAGTAAAAGACCGGATTCCTTTGGGCGGAACCTACCGACAGTCTTTCTTTGAACGCCTGGAAACCAAAATTATGAAGCCCTGAGTATGGCCATCCGGGAGGTATAATGGCGGCAGAGGAAATCGTACATCAGGAGTTCATGAAGCCTCTGGCCGGAGCTGATCAGGCGGTTGACGCTCATGTGCACAATGCTGGTCAGGATGGCATCAAAAGTGTCTTCCGGAGCCAGGTGTCTAATCTCCTGCCATAGTTGTTCCAGCTGAAGGAGGTAATACCCCGGGAGGTGAGGCGAGTGACTGTCGCTGTGGAGAAACTCCTCCATACGGGTGCGGCAAAGCCGGTACCGCCGGTCAATCTGGGATTTCAGGTGCTGGTCCATTTTAAATTCCCCGGCAAACTGATTCCGGAGCTTCTCCGTCAGTATTTTCCTGTCGGCGATATCCAGGCCCGCCGTATGAAAGAAACGGTCTATATTGCGTAATCCCCAAAGCCATTTGAGCTCTTCCCGCGTATCCCCGTCGGTTTGGTGAAGAAAATCCATGTACATCCGGCTGTCGATATGGAAAAGGCGTTCCACAGGCCGGATCGCTTCGTAACCGTATCTTTCCAGTTCCCGCCGGTAGGTATCGCTTTGAATTTTCCAGACCAGCCCTTCCTTTACAAAGGGCTGCATGGTCCGTTCCGAGGCGCAGAGGAGAGGCTGGAGGAAGCGGATGTCGGTGAGATGAAACCGTACCCTCAGGTGATTGTCGGGGTCGTGGTACCGGATAAAGAACCATTGGTCTATCCATCCGTTTATTTCGGCTTCCTGCAAGAGGGGGGCAATCCCCTGGCGGAGAATAAAATCAGCGGATTTCGCCCCGCAGTAGTATTTGAGATAAAGCCATTCGGACCCCGGTCCGAAAAATCGGGGTACCTGATTTTGTGCTATTTTCTCACCCTTATAACGATAAACGGTTTCGCCCCGGCTTAGGAATGCGATAAACTGGTTGGCCATGGCTTTGCCGGCAGCGTTTTTGACCGGACCCGAGCCTAAAAATTCTTTCAGAATAACGTTCTCCCTGCCTTTGACAGCGTCGAGAAACACCCGCCGGAAAAGCGGTTTAGAACTGTCGATAAACAATTCATTGTCGCCTTCTGCCAGAACGAAACACACCGGTATTTGGTACTGTGTTCTCCAGGCATCAAAGGGAAGTTCATGAAGGGAGGACAACTCCCGGTGCGACAACTGCCACGTGGCGGGGCTGACGATTACGCGGCCGTCTGCTACCCGGGGGAGAAAGGTAAATTCCCGGGCGATATCTCCCCAGGAAAAGTCGGCGAAACTCTGAAAATCCTGGGTTTGAAGATCGCATAGAAACCGGTAAACCGGCAGAGAGGGGTTCCGGAAATTGTGGGCAGAACCCAAGCGGGGGATGACCCGCTTATTGAGTTTCCCGTGTCTCAGTACCACCCGGTTATTCCGGACAGAGATATAGAGGTCGCGGAGGCAAAGCTGGTTTTCGCGGGGCAGCGCTGACTGGGCCAGGTAAGGAATTTCATAGCGGCGAAATGCCGGGCGTTCCAGGATATTCCCTGTACGGTCTTCGGGCAGATGTACAATTTCAGCAAAAATGACCTCCGGGTTATTGCGGTCTTCTTCCTCGGCGATATCGCGCAGAATCTGGGCGACTTCCGGGGAGGCGTTACCGAAACGCCCGGCCAGAACGGTAGCGCTGCTTCCGCCGATATGTTCGATGAGCAATTTATGGTGGTCTACCAGGCGGAACATGACCGCGAAGGTGGGTGCCAGCTTTGGACTGTCCCAGGGCGTTTCCGGGCAGGGCAGCGGGATTTCGTAAAGGCCTTCCCGCTGTGCTTTTTGCAGGCTCCTGAACAGGGTCTGCTGGCCGGCTTTCCAGGTAAGACGGGCGGGTTGGTCTACCGGCAGGGTGATGCCTTCGGTGAACGGGGTATAGTCTTCTGCGGTGTGGGTATGGTATCCTATACCGCTCTCGGTATCGAGGGCGGTCAGGAGGGGGACTTCCTGGTCTTCGTACCGGTCATAGAACCGGGTCATGAAATCGTGCATGGGGCTTACCTCGGTGGTGAAGGCGCCCAGCTTTTGAATCACCCGGAGTATATCGGCCTGGTATTCCTGGTGGACGCTTCGGGCGGAATTCTCGCAGGCGTTGACCCTGACGGTGTGAAAGAGCCGGGTTTCGTCCGGAATTTCTCCCACCTGGAGAAGGAGTCCGATGATTTCCGGGTACAGCTCAGGGGCATTGTCTAACTGCAAAAGTTTGTCGTTTACCCGATGCAGGATCTCCGCAGAAGGGTGTCCGCTCCTGTCGGCCACGTGCAGTATACGCGCAAAAAAATCCGACCCCGTGAGGGTAGGTTCCAGCTCGCTGACGAGCAACTGGGTGTCGGCCAGCTCGCCGATAAAAGTCCGGGCGGTGTCATCGGAAACGCCTCCTTCTACCAGGGTTTGCACCAGGGTGGAAAAATTGGCCCCCGGGGTGGCCCTATCCAGCACCGCCTGTATATAGGTGTCTTTCTTCACCGAGTTTAACACGTGCGCGCCCGTCCGCTCCACGTAACGGATGTGCTCGCCGAGGAAGTAGAGGCTGCTGTTGGGGTAATAGGTCAGGTGGGGGCGGAGGTCGGATTCCAGGCGGCGCGCGAGCGCACAGAGATAGCCCATATCCAGGCGGGTCAGGCGACTGTACTTTTCCTGTAGCGACAGGCGGGTGGCGTCGCCCCAGTCTACGGTACATACCCCGGAGAATAAGCCAAAAGGAGTGGCCCGGTACCGGCTTCTGATCATATACCGGGCCAGGGGCAACAGGAGTTTTTCGGGAAGGTCCGGTGTGGAAACAGCGGCCGAAAAGAGATTGGGAGAGGCCAGGTAAAGGGCTTCCCGGAAAGGGGGGTGACTTTGCACATATTCCCGGATGAGACCTTCGTCAAGATGGGCGGAAGCCGGTTCCTGGGGTGTTCTGAGAATAAGCCGGGGATGAAAACTCAGGTGATGCATGGACTTTACTGTTGAAATGAAAATCCAATGTTATCTTCCCTTCCGGCTTCCGCCAAAAAAAATGTACCAAACGTTAAATTGTAGGTACGAAAGCCTCTTTCGTACTTTTCCGGATATGGTATTTCACGAGTACAAAAGAGAGAATGCCATAGACCAGAATCTGGAGAAGCAACGTGTAGATCTGGGGCAGAACATCCGTAAAGGAAGCTTTCTGAAACAGCATCATTTTGTGTGCCTCCAGGAAAGGGGTGAGGGGTACGGCATTGGCGAGCAGCTGAACACCCAGGGGCATAGCTTGCAGGGGCCAGCTGTATCCGCCGATAATAAATGCAGGGGCCGCCATCAGCATGAGAATCTGCGTGGCCCGAAGGGAATCTTTAAAAAGAATGCTCAGGCACACGCCCAGCATACTTACCGCCACCACAAAAATAGCGATGTTAGCGGCAAAAGGCCAGAAAGCATAGGGCATGGGGGCGTTAAATGCCTTATGAAAGAAGTAGAAGAGCAGGGCAATGCCTACCGACAGTACCCAGAAAGGAATCACTTTGACCAGCATCATCTTTCCGGCAGAACGGGTACGGCTAAGCAATTCCGTACGAAAGGTATTCTGTTCAAATTCACGCGAGAAACTGACGGCTAGACCGAGCAAAAGTACTTGCTGGAATACCACCATGATCATACCGGGCCACATGTAGGTAAAATAGTTGGCTCCGGGATTGAACAGCCGGATGTAATTGGCCTTGAACGGTTCGAACTGGGGAGAAGGGGAACCCTCTTTTTTCTGGAGGGCGGAGATTTCCACGCCGGCACTGAACGACCCGATGGTCATCTGTGCCGCTCCGGAGGCCAGGTTGGCCGTGACGAGGTTGGTGGTATTGATATAGGTATTGATCTCCGGGTATCTTTTCTGAAGGATATCCGCCTCGAAACGGTCGGGGATCACCATGGCCAGCACGGCTTTTTCCCGGATGAGCTCTTCCTGAGTGAAGGTATTGTCGTACCGGAGAGAAACGATGTCCAGCTTTTCGTTTTCACGGATCATGTCGGTTAACCGGTTACTCAAAGGGGTATTGTCCTGGTCAATAACCATGACCGGCAGATTTTCTACTTTCCCGCTTTTATAAACCATGCCGATAAGCAGGGCGTATAGTACAGGTGCCAGGAGGAAGACAGACACCAGGGTGGAGTCTTTAAAGAATAATTTGAATTCTCTTTGAATCAGCTCTTTCATAGGTATAATTTTTAGTAGGTGGGCCAGACCGCTTAGGGTTCAACCAGTATAACGGTGGCATTGGTAAGCCAGCGGGAAGAATCTTTCCGGTGATCGGGAACAATTTTTATTTCGTAGACGGCTTCTTCAATCTGGTATTCCGGGTAAGCCGCGGTAATATTGGCATAGCGCGTAAGCTGTTTCACGGTGGTAATCCGGCCTTCTGCAGACTGCTTAAGGTAAGGCATATCTACTTTAACGCGGTCTCCTTTTTTATAGGCAGCTACTGCATGTTCAGGCAGGGTAAACCGGAAGTAGACCTGTTCAGGAATGTAACCGTTAAACAGGGGGTAACCGGCGGGGGCAAGTTCTCCTTCATGAAGGCTGATGGTTTCAATCATCATGTGGTTAGTGGCAATCACATACCTTTCTGACAGGGCCACCTGAACCTCCTGTAAAGCGCCGCGGGCCTGGTCTTCCTGTCCCTGGGCGGCCAGACGGGACTCATAGCGTACACCGGCTTCCGCCTCATTTAACTCCGCATTGACGGCGTCGAGCTGGGCTTTGGCTCCCCGGTATTTGGCGCGGATCTCGTCGTAGGCCTGCACCGCAATCATGCTGTCGGCCGCCATAGCGCTGGCCCGCTGGTAAGATTTTTCCGCCAGGCTGAATTGTTCTTCCAGGCCTGCTTTCTTGGCGCGGAGCTGCCGGAGCTGGTTGGCCGTGGCGCCGTTCTGGGCCAGGGTGCGTTGGGCCTCGGCCGATTTGAGTAAACCTTTCACCTGCGCGAGTTTCGCGGTAGCTTCGGGTACGTCCAGGATGGCCAGGGTATCACCGGCTTTCACCTGGTCTCCCTCTTCCACCTTAATTTCCAAGATCCTCCCGGTCACTTTAGGAGCAAAGGCGATGACGTCACGCTTGACCTTCCCTTCTATGCGGGGGGCCGGTTTTTCTGCACAGCTGCTCAGGGCGGCCAGGAGGAGAACGAAAGAAGATATTTTTAACAGATTTTTCATTGTATTTGGTCTCTTCAGAGAGGATTAATATTTTCGAATTGCAGGGAACCGGTGGCTTTGAGAAGCAAAAAAGCCATTCGCCGCTGGTTAAAAATGGCCTGCTGATAATCGAGGGAGGCCGACAGAAAATCGTTTTCCGCATCGATGAGGTCAGAAGACCGGATCAGCCCGGTTTTAAACTCTTTGGTGGCTTGGGTCAATGCTTCTTCCGCCACGGAAAGCTGTATTTTCCCCGCCTGCACCTCCCCGTGGGCCGCGATAAGGTCGGTTTGCGCTTTGGTCAGCTGGAGGTCGAGCAGTTCACGGGCTTCTTCCCTTTCCAGCTCGGCAATCCTTACCTCCAGCCGGGCTTTCTGCACTTCTCTTTTTCCTTTGAAGCCGTCAAAGATATCCCAGCGGAATCCTATGCCGATCCGGATATCCGGCGCCAGCTGGAAGGACTGCGTGGTGAGTGTATTATAGCCGAGATTATAGGGAAGTTCGGTCTTTCCTTTTAACTGCGCATCAAAGAGATTCAGGTAACCCGCCGATGCGGAGGCCATCACTTTGGGTTTCCACCAGGTTTGCGCCGCGGTCACCCGGTATTTGTTTGCCTGTATGGCATGGTCGAGCGCCCGCAGTTCCGGACGGTTCGCAGGGGTCTGACCGGTAACGGAAACCGGTATTTCTATTAAGGTGCTTTGCAGGAGGGCCAGTCTCTCCGGGGCAATGCCCGTGTACATGGCGAGCTGACGGATAAGGAGTGTCCGCTGGCCTTCGTAAGATACCCGCTGGTGGTTCAGGCGGCCCTGGGCCACTTCCAGTTTTTGGTATTCGTAGCGCGTGATAAGTCCGTATTCCAGGGCTTTAGCCGCTGTCGCCCTGTGCGTATCCAGGCGTTTCTGGCTGTCGTCAAGGAGCGCCTTCATCTGATCCAGGAGCGCCAGTTGGTCATAAGCCCTGAGCACGTCTTCCGTGATCTGCTGCCGGTCTTTTTCTACCAGGGCTTTTTGCGCGCTGATCTTCTCGTTCAGCGCTTTTTTCATGGCCGGCACCTTGCCGCCGGAATAGAGCAGGGAGTGGATGTCTAGCCCGGCCCTGGCCAGGTGTGCGGTGCCTGTAAAGCCGTTATCCAGTGCAGGCAGGGAATGTGCGCCCTCAGGGAGGTACAGGGTGGTGGCTTCGGTTTTGATGCTGCCGTTCTGGGCCATAAAACCGTACTGGCCGCTTACTTCCGCTACAGGCAGGTAGGCTTCGCGGAGCTTTTGCATATCCAGTCCGGAAAGTTCGATGTTCCGCTGAGCGATTTCTGTTTTATGACTTTTATTCAATGCCTGTTCCAGCAGTTCTTTCAGGGTGGGTGCCGTCTCCTGGCTATACAGGGGGAAGCCGCTCAGCACACAGAGAAAGAGGAATAGTTGCTTTTGCATAATTGCCTTCGTTTAAATGACGGTGCAAAGTTCCGAAGGCAGAGGTTCCCGATTTTTGACATAAATCAAAATCGTATACAAGAGGGTTCACGGTGTAAAGACACGGCATACCTCGTCTGAAACAGGGGCTTATTTTCTTCCCCGGATCCGGCTCAGGGTTTCCTGGGTAATTCCGAGATAGGAGGCGATATGGCCCAGGGGCGCGCGCTGAAGAATGTTTCCTTTGGTTTGTTCCAGGGTTTCGTACCGTTGCGGGGCGTTCTGAAACTGAAGGGCCACGATACGCCGGTTAGCCTGGTAGAGAAAGTGAGCCAGGATGTGGCTTTTGATTTTTTCTACCACGGGAAATTCTTCCAGGAGACGGTTAAGCCCGTCAAGGGAGACCAGCCTTAATTCCGAGTCTTCCAGCAGCTCGATACTGTACGGGGAAGGTTTCTGTTCGAGGAAGCTCTCGCTGGGGGCCATAAAATTATTCTCCGGAAAAAACTCATAGGTGATATCTTTTCCGGCTTCATTGTAATAAAACATCCGTGCGAGTCCCTTTTCAATATAGAAAATATGGCGGGCCACATTGCCGACTGAAAAAACGAGCTCATTCCGGGGAAGGGAAACGGCGCTAAACTCCCTGCGTAGCGCTTCAAAAAGTGCTTCGTTGGGAGAAATAAGGGCAGAAACGGTTTCTTCGAGCTTCATCACTAACAAAGGTAATCATGTAGAGGGTGATGATCACCCCCGCGGCGGCATATAATTTACTCCGGGGCGCGCCTGTGCACGGGCCATGCCGGTGGGTCTATGGCAGACTTGGGAAAAAAACCTTACTTTTGCGCAGGAACAAAAATTTATTCAGAAGGAATAGCCATAAGCCGGGTGATAAGCTCAAAGCTGAAGGCTGAAAGCTAAAATTTTATACAAATGAAATAGCCATGAGCATTCAGCTATCAGCTATCAGAAAACCGGC
>JBEBRS010000139.1:0-8276 GCA_040394705.1 Leadbetterella byssophila | reverse complement strand
TAATAAGGTCTACATAACGGTCGGCTTGCAGCAGTTCCGTCATGAATTTCCGGTCCACAGGCAGAAGAAGCACCACCGCCCGCGGCAATCCGTTACCTTCCAGGGCCCGGTGAATCAGCTCTACCAAAACCCGGTTGGAAAACTCGGCCTCTTTCCCGCCTTTGAGTACGGCGGCGTTTCCCGACAACAGGCAGAGGGCTGCTACGTCAATGGTGACGTTCGGCCGCGATTCGAAAATCGCTCCTACCACCCCCATGGGGGCGCTGATCTTTTTCAGAAGAAGGCCGTTCGGTAGGGTCTTTTCCATCAGTGTTTTTCCGGAAGGGTCTTCCAGCCTGCTGACGTCTGACAAGGAAGCGGTCAGTGCCTTGATCCTTGATTCATTCAGGAGCAGGCGGTCGTATTTGGGGTCCTTCGGATCCATCCGGTCCAGGTCCTTTCTATTTTCCTCCAGGATCAACCCCGTATGCTCCAGAAGTAATCCGGCGAGGTCGGTAAGAACCCGGGACCGAACAGACGCCGGCGCACGCCGGAGCTTGGCCGCCTCCCGGTGGGTGTTTTGCAGGTCAGGCAGTATACTTTCCATTCGTTTATGCCATTGCGTTCCGGTTTCGGAAGGAGCGGGTCAGGAAGTATACCCCGATCAATACGGCCGGAATACTCAGGATCTGTCCCATATTGAGCTTCATTCCCTCTTCAAAAGCGACCTGGTTTTCTTTCGTAAATTCATAGAAAAAGCGCAGGCCGAAAATCCAGATGAAAAATATCCCGGTAAGAGAGCCTTGCGGCGTCTTTTCCCTCCATTTGTTGTACAGGAAAATCAGGATAATGAAGATGACGAGGCAGGAAACCGACTCGTAGAGCTGAGACGGATGGCGGGGTACCTGGGTAAACTCAAAATTCTGCTTGAAGATCACTCCAAATGGGCCGTCAGTAGGTTTTCCCACAATCTCCGAGTTCATGAAATTACCGAAACGGATAAACGCTCCGCCCAGGGCCGATACAATCACCAGGCGGTCGGTCAGCCAAAGATAGCTGTACTGGGGATGCTTGCGCCGAAAGATATAAAGGCCGATCAGCACACCGAAAGCACCGCCGTGGCTGGCCAGGCCGGCATAAGGCGGCACCAGCATATCGTAAATAAACCCGAGCGGGTTTTCAAGGAAATGATTTCCTTCATAAAAAATATAATGACCTATACGCGCGCCCAGCACAATCGAAAGAATCATGGTGAGCAGGAGAGGGTCAAGGTGATTGCTGTCTTTCTTCTCTATTTTAAACGCCCAGGCAATGATCTGGTAGCCGATCACAAACCCCAGGGCAAAAAGTAAACCGTACCACCGGATTTCAAAATTTCCGAGTTTCACGATTGTGGGTGAAACGTCCCACACCATCTGTAATAAAGTCATATTATTTCGATTAGGAGCGTAAAAATACTAGGAAATTGATGAAATAGGGGAAAGCAAGGGTTTATTTTGTGGTATACAGCACAAAATAAAGTATCTGTGCGGGTATTACTTCTCATTTTAATTCCTACATTTGTGTCAAACTTCTGTTGAGTACTTGAACGCGATCAGCTACATACAGACTCCCCGGGCCGGGCACCGACGATAAGGTACCCGTGCATCTCTTTTTGTTTCATCTGTTAATTTTTATTTCATGAGTTCCATAAAAGTTGGAATCATCGGAGCGGCCGGATATACCGGTGGCGAGCTTCTGCGGATTCTTATCCATCACCCCCAGGCGGAAATTGTATTCGCCAACTCCCGTAGCCAGGCCGGGAAGCCCGTGTACGAAACCCATACCGATTTGCTGGGAGATACCGACCTGGTCTTCACCTCCGAGCTGCCATTTGATGCGGCAGAGGTGATTTTTCTTTGCTCCGGACACGGACAATCCAGGAAGTTCCTGGAAGAAAATGAGGTGCCGGATCACCTGAAAATCATTGACCTGAGTACCGACTACCGCGATGAATCCCAGGGTTTTGTGTATGGCCTGCCCGAGCTGAACCGCGAGCGTATCCGTACCGCCCGTAAGGTGGCTAACCCCGGATGCTTTGCCACTACCGTGCAGCTGGCCCTGCTGCCCCTGGCTCAGGCCGGTGTGCTGGGCGAAGTACACGTGTCGGCCGTGACCGGTTCTACCGGCGCCGGACAAGCGCTTAGCGCCTCCACCCATTTTTCATGGAGAAACAGCAACGTATCCATTTACAAAGCCTTTACCCACCAGCACCTGGCAGAGATACGCCAGAGCCTGACCCAATTGCAGGGGAGCTTTTCGGAAGATATTAATTTCCTTCCCTACCGGGGGAATTTTACAAGGGGAATCATGGCCAATGTGTACCTCAATTTTGAAGGAAGCCTGGAAAACGCCCTGCACCTGTTTGAAACCTATTACACGGGCCACGCTTTCACCCACATTTCCCGACGACCGATCGACGTGAAACAGGTGGTCAATTCCAATAAATGTATTTTGGAATTGCAGAAACACGGAAAAAAACTCCTGATTACCTCCATTACCGATAACCTCTTGAAGGGGGCCTCAGGACAAGCCGTACAGAACATGAACCTGATGTTTGGAAAAGACGAAAAAGCGGGACTTCACCTTAAAACTATTTCTTTCTGAAAATGAAATTATTTGATGTATATCCAATTAATCCCATTGAGCCGGTAAAAGCGCTCGGCAGTACCATTTGGGATAACCACGGTAACGAATACCTCGATCTTTACGGAGGGCATGCCGTAATTTCGATTGGCCATTCTCATCCGCATTATGTGGAGAAGGTAAGCGCACAACTGGCCCGTCTGGCGTTTTATTCCAATTCAGTAGAAATACCGCTTCAGCAGGAGCTGGCCGCGAAGTTGGGCGCACTTTCCGGGCTAGACGATTACCGCCTTTTCCTGGTCAATTCAGGTGCAGAAGCCAATGAAAACGCCCTGAAACTGGCCTCCTTCCATACGGGAAGAACCAAAGTGATTGCATTTACCAAAGCTTTTCACGGACGTACCTCTGCCGCCGTGGCCGTCACCGACAACCCGGCCATCAAAGCCCCGCTGAATTTTGCCCAACACGTGCAGTTTTTGCCTTTCAATGATGTAGAAGCGGTGAATGCAGCCGTAGACCAGGAGACCTGCGCCGTGATTGTAGAAGGCATTCAGGGCGTAGGCGGTATACAAGTAGCCACCCCGGAGTTCCTCAGGGCGATCCGGGAAGCCTGCGACAGCGCCGGGGCCGTTATGATTCACGATTCCGTGCAGTGTGGCTACGGCCGGAGCGGGAAATTCTTCTCTTTCCAGTACAGTAACGTGCAACCCGACATAGTCTCCATGGCCAAAGGCATGGGCAACGGCTTCCCCATTGGCGGTATCCTGATAGCTCCGAAATTCCAGGCCAAACACGGCCTCCTGGGTACTACTTTCGGAGGAAACCATCTGGCATGCGCCGCCGGTATCGCCGTACTCGATGTGCTGAAAGAAGAAAACCTGGTAGAAAACGCGGAAAGCGTAGGATCTCACCTGATCCGGGAACTGCAGGGCTTTTCGGGCATCCGGGAAGTGCGGGGCCGGGGACTGATGATCGGGATAGAACTCCAGGAACCTGTGGGGGCCATCCGGAAGAGACTCCTGGAAGACGATAAAATATTTACAGGCGTGGCGGGCAGCAATATCATCCGCCTGCTACCGGCACTTTCCTTAGGAAAAGCAGATGCAGATCGGTTCTTGGAGTGTTTCCGGCAATACGTAAAGTAGTTTGGTAAGATGTGAGGGTGCCACCTGTCAGTTCGAGCGGAGACGAGAACCGCACACTTCATTTCTCACATTCACCGGGCTTTACCGCACATCCGTTAAACTACTGATCTTGATCGGCAGTCCCGACTGAATACTCTTCCGGGCCGCGATGCCGATCATCACCGACATTACCCCGTCGCGGAGGCCTGCGGCATGACGGTAAGGGTCTGCCGCGTCGGGGTTCAGGAAGATTTTATCCTGCAAGCGGCGGTCACCCCCGCCGTGCCCGGCCCTTTCCGAAACCACATTCACCGTCTCGTACGTTTCCCAGTTCCGGAAAAGAATCAGGGGTTCCGTGATTTGTCCTTCCTTTACGCCCTGTTCCATCTCCACCGCATGCAGTCTTTCCTGGTCAATCTGCTCGTTCTTCATCCAGGGGATATCCAGCCAGGCCTCAATCCGGCCTCTCTGCCCGTTAAACGCGATACGCCAGCCTTCGAAAGGCGAGTAGGTGGTGAGGGAATAATTCGCCACGATGTTGCTTTTGTAACGGATCTGTGCTGACATCTTATCATAAATGTCAATTTCTTCCCTGAACAGGCAGTTGTCGCGGATGTAGCCGTCGTACTTTTCATTTTCTACATACAGCTTCATGTCGTGGGCATTCTTGGTGATGTCCCAATGGTATTTGCACTCCGTTTTATGCGCGCAGGTCCGGCAGTTTTCTCCGCGGAAAGGGCCGTTCTTGCCGTAATGTTCCAGGGAGCCGTAGGCGAAGACCTCTTCCGGGGTATCGTCAAGCCACCAGTTCAGCAGATCGAAATGGTGGGTGGCTTTATGCACCCAAAGTGAACCTCCTCCGTTCATGAGTCCGTGCCACCGCCGGAAATACGAAGCGCCGTGGTGGGTGTTCAGGTACCAGTTGAAGTCGACCGAAGTAATTTCCCCTATGCTGTTATTCTGTAGAAGTTCTTTAATTTTGGTCATGTACGGACTCCACCGGTAATTGAACCCTACGATCAGGTTACGGTTCGATTTCCGTTCAGCCTCTACGATCTGTCGACAACGGTCCTCATCCGTGGTAAGCGGTTTTTCGGTCAGCACATCCGCGCCAAATTCAAGTCCTTTTACAATAAATTCATGGTGGGTGGAATCTTTTGTGCAGACAATAACCAGGTCAGGACGGGTCTCCCTCAGCATCCGGTCAAAATCGGTATACGTGGGGCAGTCTACCCCCATGTATTCCTTGGCAAATTTAACCCGGCCGGGATTGATGTCACACAACCCCACAAAACCCAGTTTTTCAGGGTATTGCTCCACCAGGCGTTTCCCCCAGAAAGAAATACCCCGCACTCCCGTGCCTACTAAAACCACTTTGAGTTTGCTATTTCCCCCAAAACCATACAGAGGACTGGATACGGCCGCTCCGGCTGCCAACATGCTGATAGAGTACAAAAATTCTCGCCGAGATTTGTTCATCATGAAATCAATTTTATTCTGCCCAGAAATATAAAAAGATAAAGAAAAGGATAAATATGGGATCATTTGAATTTATAATAGCATTTTTTTATGCAAACGTTACCGGAAATCTCCCTCAATAAGGCGAAATCCGGGGACTGCTCCGTTTCTTGACAATTGTTTCTGAAATTTTTATATTCCTAAAATATTTGTACTTAAATAGAATATTTTTAATTTAGCATCGTGTATATACATGAATTAACTCTTAAAAAATTAAGTATGAAAAAAATTGTTTTGTCTTTAGCGGCCGTTCTGATCTCGTCTCTGACGTTTGCCCAGGATTGGGTACTGGATAAGTCGCATGCCAACGTAGGCTTTTCTATTGTCCACCTTAAAATTTCGGAAGTAGACGGAAGTTTTGGGAAGTTCGACGCTAAAATCACGTCTTCCAAAGAAGATTTTACCGATGCGGTTATTGATTTCAGCGCCGAAGTAGCGTCTATCAGCACCGGCAACGACAGAAGAGACGGCCACCTGAAAAGTGACGACTTCTTCGCGGCGGAAAAACATCCAAGCATCACGTTCAAAAGCACCTCGGTAAGCAAAGTATCCGGCAATAACTATAAAATTACGGGTAACCTGACCATGCGTGGTGTAACCAAAGCCATCACCCTGGATGCGGTGATCAGAGGACCTATCGAGGGTCGTGGAGGCAAGAAAATTGTAGGTATAAAAGCCACCGGTACCATCAACCGGATCGACTTCGGCGTAGGTAAGTCGGGCCCAAGCGCCGATGACGAAGTTACCCTGAGAGTATCAGGCGAATTCTCGAAATAAGCGAATAAATAGCCCTTTGGTATTTCGTCCGGTCAGGCCGGGCGCCGTCCGAAGGGCTATTCATTTATTCCCGCCAGTCTATCAGCGTTCCCAACGCATCCACATCAAAAACAGGCAGATTCAGCTTCCGCTTTATTTTCAGTCGCTCCCCGTAGGCGTTATCAATGAAAATAACCCTTTCCTTTTCCCGGATGTATTTGTATTTTTCATCCTCCATCGGGATATGAATAATCTCGTCAAAGATTCCCTTGTGAATGGCCAGTTTTTCCAGGGTATTCTCCAGTTTTTCCTGGTGCTTGGTAATGAGTTTGAGCGTACGCCCTTTGTTTTTCTGGTGATAGAGAAACTGCATCACCTGGGGATTCACCCGGCCTGCTTTGGTAATCGTATCGTCAAAATCAATATATACGGTATCGTATTCCAGGTCAAGCAGGTAACGGCTGAAGAGGGCGCGGTCTACCTCTATCCGGTAATCGTTCGGAATCACCTCTACATCATAATCCAGGTAATCGTACACCATGAGCAGGGGAAAATTCACTCCGATGCCCCGGAACACGTTCATGTTTCCTGCCACTTTTACTGAGGCCTCCAGTAGTTTGAAGCATCCTTCCTTGTCTTTTTTGACCTGGAAATACCAGGAACCCCGGATACCGATGGTGTCCGAAACAATTTTTCCTATTCTTTCGACCTCAGGGGTGAGGGGTACAGACGCGCTGTTCACGGAAACCCCGTCAAATACCCTAAGTCGGCTACGCGGACCCATAAACAATACCTCTCCGTGGCGGTTGGTAAAGCAATCCACGGTCAGCTCCTCGCCGGGAAGAAGTTCCATCAGTACATAGTTTTCCAGGTCGGAAAGTTCATCCAGCTGTGGACGGTCATGTACGACGAAAGCGCCTTTGCTTCCCTGGCCTTCATTCAGTTTTGCATAAATGGGGTAGGAGGAGACCGCGTCAGGAGTGTCAAAAACCGCGGGATTGAAATCGTATTCCTTAAACAGGGCATAGATCTCCTTCTTACTGCGGCAGATCTCCGCTTGTCTTAATCCGGGAACCGCCACTTTCGTACGAATCTTGTCGAGGTTCCGGGCCATGTACACCAGCACGCTGTCGTGGGTGGGCAGAATGAGGTCAATAGATTCCCGTTCAATCAGCTTATTCAGCTCTTCCAGGAAGTTTTCTTCCGCAATGTTGGGGAAGTCTCCGTAGTAATGGGCGAAGAGCATCCGGCCGTGGTCTTTTCTTTGGGAGGCACCCACCACCCGTATATTCATTACATCTTTCAGCGCCAGATGGATTTCCATAGCGCTTTCGGCTCCGCAGGGAAAGACAAGTACGTTAGTTTTCCTGTTCATCTTTTAAAATAATATCGAAATGGTCCAGCCAGGCCCTGATCTGCTCCTGGGAATTGAACATCATCAGGTCAAGTACGGATAACCAGGGCACAAACTCGTTTCCCAGCTGGGGGTAGGAAAACGGTCGTGCTTTATGGAACTGCAAAGTTAAACCCTCCGCTCTGAAATCCGCCGGTTGGTACAGGTCAAATCCCCCGATGGGATTGAGATAGGTACTCCCGCCCGCCTTTTTGACCAGTGCTATCACCTTCTCCTGGCCCTTCAGGGAGTGGTCGATCTCCAGGGTGGACGAAACCACCAGCGGAGTCCGGATTTCCAGAAAATCACACAGGGTTTTCAGGGAATTGTAAATAAAAGGAAAAAGCCCGGAATCCGGGAAATGAAATATCTGTTCCACCAGGGGATAAGCCGTCTCAAAGTGCGGCGCCTTCCGGTAATTTCCGGCTATCTTGCGCAACGTCTTTTCCCGGTCGGTTGCCCAGGTGTCGCTGAGCCGGCGCTCACGTACATCCAGGAAATCAGAGTCTTTTTTCAGGGGCAGGCTGAAATATTCATCCCGGCCATTCTGTAGCATGCGGTTTCGGTGAAACCATCCCTTTTTGGAAAACTGGATATTGTCGTAAACCACAAAGGCATCAACCGCGTGAATGAGCTGAAAATAACCGATATACGGCAGGAAATAGGGTTGCATTACGGCAACCTTTTTAGCAGTAAGTTCCAAGGATTTTTTATATTAAAACAATATCCAAATGGCAGATTTGAAAGTGTGCGGTTCTCGGAGCTGCGCTCGCAAACTTCGCATTATCATGCTCGTTTGAGCTCGAACTGACAATCGCCACATGTCAGTTCGAGCGTAGTCGAGAACTGAGCGTAGTCGAGAACTGAGCGTAGTCGAGAAC
>JBEBRS010000138.1:0-8297 GCA_040394705.1 Leadbetterella byssophila | reverse complement strand
CGGTGTCACGGCAGAATACGAGGTGAAAGAAACCCGGTACAGTGTGACCGAAGCTCCCCTTGAGCTTACCTGGTACCTGAAAGAGGTGGTGGGTGAGCCTCTGGACGAAATCAATGGTTTTTCGGTATATAAGCTGGAACGTTACCGGAAAAACCTGCCCGGAGATGCCTGGAAGATCGATTCGGTCTGGACCATCTACCGCCAGCCGGATAAGGTGGTTAAAACGGAGAATAATACCCCCTATATCAAGCTCAGGCTCCCGGCGTCTGACGGGCTCTCGTGGAATGGGAACGCCTTAAATACCCTGAATGAACAGACTTACCGCCTGAAAACGGGGGCTGACGGACAAGCCGAGGTAGTGCAGATGGCCGATTCCAGCCTTGTTCACCTGAACAAAAGCATCGAAAAATACCAGGCCGGCAAAGGATTAATCTACAAAGAGGTACGCGTGTACAATTACTGCCAGAGCTCACCCGACTGCATTGGTAAAAACATCATTACTTCAGGTTTTGATATGGTGTACCGGGCTTTATAAACCGGGTCAGAATATGGCCCCCGCCCATTCGTTGATCAGGTCGGCGTTCAGGAAGAGGTAAAGTAAAGTGAAGCTAAAATACGATAAGACCAAGGTCACCAGGAGGCTGTAGGAAAAGCCGCTGTTTTTTTCTGCCGGATCGCGGACAATCATCATGTAAGCCGGTCTCAGGTAATAATACAGGGCGATAGCCGCATTAAACAAGCCAAATACCAGTAAGCCGTATAAGAGGTAACCTGAAGAAGCGGCAGCCGCGTCTGCCAGGGAGCTGAAAACCAGCAGCTTGGCCAGGAAGCCTACAGTAGGAGGGAGTCCGACCAGAGAAATCAGGATAATCACGGCATTTATACCCAGAAGAGGATACTTTTTTCCCAGTCCTGCCATGGCGGGGATGGCGTAAGTTCCGGTCTTGGAATGAATGAAATCAGCGAGGAAAAATGCGCCCATGGTCATGGGCAGATAAGCCACCAGATAAAAGAAAGTGCCGTACACATCCCCTTTGTCTGCCGTAATCAGTCCGGTTAAGATAAATGCCGAATGCGCAATGCCGGAGTAACCCAGCATGCGTTTAAAGTTATCCTGCCAGAGGGCTGCGAAATTGCCCGTGATCAGTGACAGCGCGATTACCAGGGCCAGCAGGTAATTCAGGTGGGCGAAATCAGCGGTAACCAGGCGGGAAAGGAAGATGAAACCGGCGGCTTTAGGCGCGAAAGACAGAAATGAGATGACGGGGGTAGAGGTGCTTTCGTATACGTCCGGTACCCAGTGATGAAAAGGGGCGGCTGCAATCTTAAAGAGAAATCCTCCCAGCACCAGGAAGGATACGATCTGCACCGGCACTGCAGGCTGAAGCGAAAGGGCCGTAGCAAATTCGGGCAGGGTGAACTCCAGGCTGTGGGTGAGACCGTAAAAGAGGGAAATTCCAAAAAGCATAATGGCCGAAGCCGTAGCACCGAAAATCAGATATTTGATACCCGCCTCAAAATTCTCCTTCATTTTCCCGGAAGCCACGAGGGCGTAAGAGGCCAGGGAGATCAGCTCCAGAGAAACGTAAGCCGTCAGGAAATGGGTAGTCATGCTTAAAAAGCTGATGCCGAAAAGCACAAACAATACCAGCAGGTACACCTCCCCGGACAGCTTATAGGAAAAGAGCCGGGCATGTACCATAAATATAAGCGCGGCAATACCGGAAAGCTGCTTGATGAGCATGGCCTTCTTGTCGGAAAAAAGCAGTCCTCCGTACAGCGATTCTCCCCCGGTGGTCACCTGTGGAGCCGTGAGCACCAGGCTGTAAAGGTAGAGCAGGGTGCTTAGCCCGAAAAGATAAAACGGCAATTTATGCCCTTCCCGCGTAAAGGCCAGGCCCAGAGAAGTAGCCAGGATACCCGTGAATAGGGTCCATTCCGGCAATATCCGGGTAGAGCTTTGGAATATTTCTTCTAAAATACTCATCTCAGGATCTCCGTCAGGGTAGAATTAATGTAACGAATGACCAGGTTGGGCCACACTCCCGTTAAAATGGTCATCACGGCCAGGGAACCCAGCATGAATATTTCCGTTTTGTTCAGGTCTTTCAGTAAAGTCCTGTATTCTTCTTTGGTATGGAATTCTCCGAAGAACATACGCTGGAAAGTGAGCAGGAAATAAATGGCAGACAGTACAATGCCAACTATGCCCAAAGCCGGGATGATTTTGGGAAGAAAATCAGACTGAAATCCGCCGTGAAGGGTGAGAAACTCGCCGATAAAACCCGAAAGGGAGGGCAGGCCCAGGGATCCGAAAAAAGCAACGGCGACCAGGAGGGTGTACAGCGGCATTTTTTGGGCCAGGCCCTGGAAAGATCCGATGTTCCGGTCGTGGGTTCGTTCATAAATTACCCCCGCGATCAGGAAGAGCATGGAGGAAAGAATGCCGTGGCTGAACATCTGGAAAACCGCTCCGTTAAAACCGATACTGTTCACCGCACCTATGCCGATCAGCACGAAACCCATGTGGGAGACCGAAGAATAGGCGATCATCTTTTTCAGGTCGGTTTGGTTGAGGGCATTCAAGGCCCCGTAAATAATAGACACCAGCCCCAGAGCAGCAATCAGTACGGCGTACTTTTCGGTAGCGTCAGGGAGAATTTGATAGGCTACCCGCAGGAGGCCATACCCCCCGATTTTAAGGAGAACACCGGCCAGGATAACCGAAACCGGCGTAGGCGCTTCCACGTGGGCGTCAGGTAACCAGGTATGGAAAGGAACCACCGGCATTTTGATGCCGAAACCGATCAGCAACAGCAGGAACATAAACTCCCGTGCCGGTAAACCGAATACGGAAACCGGGTTTTCTATGCTGAGGATAGAATGGCTGATCAGGTTAGAGGAATCGCTTAGTATCCTGAAATCAAAGCTGTAGACCAGGCGGGCATACTCGCTGGTAAAAAACTCGTCCTGGTGGGAAATGGCCATGCAGATCATGACCACCAGGATCAGCACCGATCCTGCGAAAGTATAAATAAAGAACTTTAAAGACGCATACGCCCGGTTTTCTCCGCCCCATATCCCGATCAGGAAATACATGGGCAGCAGCATAAATTCGAAAAAGACAAAGAAAAGGAAGAAATCTACCGCCAGAAAACAACCCAGTACCGAAGCAGTCAGCAGAAGAAACAGGCTGAAATAGGTTTTCGGACGGTGACTGAGGCGGAAAGAAGCCACGGAAGCGATCAGGAAAACGATACTGCTGAGCAGCACCAGGGAGACGGACAGCCCGTCTACTCCCAAAATATAGTCTATAGATAAAATGGAGCGGGAACCCAGGGCGATCCGGAACCATTCCGAGTGTTCGATCAGTTGGTAATCGGGGTTAGCCCGGTCAAACAGGCCCAGGATGGTCAGTACATTGATCAGCAGCAAAATCTGGATGATCAGGCAAATCCATTTGTAGAAATTTTTATAGGCCCGGGGCAGAATCATGATTAGCAAAGATCCGACCAGGGGCAATATAATTAAAGAACTGAGTATTCCTGATTCCATATTTAGAGCAGTATTAGAATGAATACCAGAGTGACCAGGCTCAGCATCAGGCCCAGGAGGTAGAGCTGAATGTTCCCGTCACCCCATTTTCGTATTGTATTTCCAAGCGATTTTACATTGCTGAAAAAACCCATCACCGAGGCATCGATGACTTCCTTTTCCAGTTTTCCGGCCAGTCTGGCGAAAAACAGGGAGCTTTTTCCGATATTGACTGCCGTTCGGTCTATCCACCGGGTTTCCACGTAACTCACCGGCTTCAGGATATTCCTTTCCCCCGTAAATATTTTCCGGAAAAGGCGTTCATAGAGCTGGTCCATATAAAACTGGCGCCGGGCCAGGAGAGAGAATCCTTTTTCCGTATCGATTTCTTTGAAATAATACCGCCGGATTTCTTCGAGGGTATTGTTGTAGCTGATCAGCAGTGCGGCCAGGAAGAGGAAGCCCACCAGCCAGGGCAGCCAGTCGTACATCTCGCGAAAGCCCCCGAATTCCCTGAAAAACCAGGCTTCTTCGGCATGCAGGGGATGTGCGCTATAAAAAAACCAGAGCGAGCAGAAGGCCAGGGACAGGGTGGCAATATCAAAAATACCGAGGTTCCGGATAAACTGAAGAACCCGGTCTTCCCCCGATCCCGTATTGTCGGCCGTAAGCAGATCTTTGAACGTTTTAAAGGCCTCGTCCACGGTTTTTTTGGTGGTGTCAAGAATGATTTCTACGGGGCTGTCTTCCCTTTGAAAAAATACCATCACCACCATCCTGATCACGTAACAGGTAGTGAGGAAAGTAGTGAGGGTGAGTAAGACCGGAATCAGCAGGCGGTGGTCGGCCGTTTCCAGTCCGTAGGCCCAGGCGGCGTTTAAAATCGACTCTTTGGAAAGATAACCAGCTGAAAAGGGCAGGCCGGCTAGTCCGGCCGAACAAATGACGAAAGCCCCGAAAACGGCCGGCATTTTACGGATCAGATCGCCCATTTTGCGCATGTCTTGTTCGTGGTGGAGGAAGGAGATCACGGCTCCGGCGCAGAGGAACAGTCCCGCTTTAAAGAAAGCGTGGGTAGTTAGGTGAAAGAAAGAAGCAGCGGTTTCCCCCATGCCCATAGCGGCAACCATGAATCCCAGTTGGGAGATGGTGGAAAAGGCCAGTACTTTCTTGATGTCGTATTGGTAAAGGGCGGAGATGGCCGCGATGACGCTGGTGAGGGCGGCGGTGAGGCCGATGAAAAATCCGGCGGCAGGGGTAATCAAAGGGGCTATCCGGCCCAGCAGGAAAACGCCGGCCACCACCATGGTAGCCGCGTGGATGAGGGCGGAAGCGGGGGTAGGCCCTTCCATGGCGTCAGGTAACCACACCTGCAAGGGCAGTTGGGCCGATTTGGCCATCACACCTCCGAAAAGTAACAGTACAGCCAGGGTTTGAAGTTGCCCGCCGTTCAGGTAAAGGTAATCCCGTTCCAGGATCTGCGTCTGCTCCCCGAAATTAAAGGTGCCGTAAAGATAAAACAGGAGGAAAATACCCGCCAGGAAAAAGGCGTCTCCAATGCGGTTGAGTAAAAAGGCCTTGATGGCGGCCGCGTTGGCGGATTTCCGGGTGTACCAGAAACCGATCAGCAGGTAGGAGCAAAAACCCACCAGTTCCCAGAAAAAATACAGTTGGAGGAGATTGCCGGCCAGTACCAGACCCAGCATAGAAAATACGAACAGGTTCAGGTAAGCGAAAAAGCGGTTGGCTCCGGGGTCATCGCCCATGTATTTCAGGGAAAACAGGTTCACGAAACAGGCTATAATCTGTACCAGGAGCAGCATAAAGCGGGTTTGGGCGTCGATCAGCAGAACAAAGTGGATCGGGTTTTCACTGATGGGTATCCAGTCGTATACCACTTTTACCGGCCCCGGATTATTCATCAACAGGCTGGAAGTGACAATGACGCCGAGTATGCTGATGACCAGGGAAACGAATCCCGTGGTTTTAACAAACAGCGAATTGTTGAGACTTAAAAGAAGTATAAATCCCAACAAATAGATCTGTAAATTAAAAAATACGAGTGATTCCGGGCTCATCCCTGCGGTTTTCTAGGGGCAAATCTAATTATATTAAATTTAAATAGCATTACTTTTTTGGCGGCAATAGCGGCTAAAACCTTTTTAAAGCCAGTTCTGCTATCGTTTGTCCGATAGACAGAGACGAGGTGGCAGCCGGAGAAGGGGCGTTGCATACGTTGATGGCCTGGGTGTTTTCGAGAATAGCGAAATCGTCCAGCAGCCCTCCGGTGTAATCGCAGGCCTGGGCCCGCACGCCTGCGCCGCCGGGTACCAGGTCTTCTTTTTGAAGCTCCGGGATCAGGGCCTGGAGGGCGGTAGTGAAAGCAGCCTTGGAGAAAGACCGGTAGTATTCGCCCATGCCCGTCTTCCAGTAGCGGGCAGCTACCTTCCGGAAACCCGGCCAGGCCAGCGTGTCTTTAAGTTCGCTAAAATTAAAGTCGGTTTTGCGGTAGCCCTCCCGTTTGAAAGCCAGCACCGCGTTAGGGCCCGCTTCAATTCCGCCGCCGATCATGCGGGTGAAATGTACCCCCAGAAAAGGGAAGTTAGGATCAGGGACCGGATAAATCAGGTGTTTGACCAGGTATTGGCGTTCGGGTTTGATCTCGTAATATTCGCCGCGAAACGGGATAATCCTCAGCTTAATTTCTTCTTTTTCGGTCAGCTGGGCTACTTTGTCGGAATACAGACCGGCGCAGTTGATGAGCAGAGTGGTCTCGTAACTGCCTTTTTCGGTGACCACATTCGATACACCGCTGTTTTCAGAAACGGACAATACTTTTTCGCCGAGACGTATTTTACCTCCTTTTTTCCGGATCAGGTCAGCATATTTTTCGGCTACCTGTTTGTAATTGATAATACCGGTCTGTGGTACTTTGATGCCCCGGATACCCGCCACGTGGGGTTCAATTTCCCGCATTTGTTCGGGAGAAAGAATCTCCAGGCCGGTCAGGCCATTTTGCAGGCCCCTTTCGTAGAGATTTTGCATCAGCGGCACCTGTTCGGCGGTAGTAGCTACCACAATTTTCCCGCAGATATCGTGTTCTATCCCGTATTCCCGGCAGAAATCCAGGAGTTTATGGTAGCCCTCAATGCAGTTTCGGGCTTTCAGGCTGCCCGGTTTATAATATAGTCCCGAGTGGATCACCCCGCTGTTATGCCCCGTCTGGTGGGCTGCCACCGAGTTTTCCTTTTCAATAAGTAAAAGGCGGATCTGGGGCCTTTTCTCCAGGAGGTTCAGGGCTGTAGCCAATCCTACTATTCCGCCGCCGATGATTACGGTATCGTATCGCATTCTGAAAAATAAAAGCGTAAAGCTAAATCGGCCGGGGCAGGATCGCAAATATTATCGTGTATTTCAGTTTTACGGCGGAAGGCACGGGTTTGATAAAGATCCATTTGGATAAGACCGATAGTTTTTATACTTTTATTCAAGGGTGAGGGAACCCTTTCCCTTATTTCAGGTTAATCAGGCTTGTCATTTAAACAAATTAAAACAATGAGAAAGTTATCAACCCTTCTTGTAGTATTGCTCTTTGTAGTAAGCGCCAATGCCCAGACCCAATGGAAAGTGGATCCGTATCATTCCTCGCTTAACTTTACGATTAAGCATTCGGGCATCAGTATGGTGAACGGTAAATTTATGGATTATACGGGGGCACTTAGTACGAACGGGGATAATCTGGAAAACGCGCAGTTCGATTTTACCATTCAGGCGAAGAGCATTAATACCAATGTGGAGCAGCGGGATAATCACCTTCGTAGCGCCGATTTCTTTGAGGTGGAAAAATACCCGACCCTTACCTTAAAGAGTACTAAAATCATCAAAACCGGTAAGCCAGACCATTACATTCTGCACGGGAAACTGACCATCAAAGACGTAACGAAAGATGTGGTGGCCGATCTTTACCTGGGGGGTGTAGCGAAATCAGACCAGGGCGAAAAAATCGGTTTCAAAGCCAAAGCGGTGATTAATCGTTTCGATTACAATATTAACTACGATCCTGCGGCTGCCGGCATTGGGAAAGATGTACATATAGAAGTGCATCTGCAATTCGGTAAGCAGTAATTGGTAGCCAGACTTTATCCCCAAAAAACAGAGGCGCGAAAACCGCGCCCCTGCAAGAGATTATTAAAGTTAAATTGGTTTAGAGTTTGATCCGGTAATTCAGGCCAATGACCGGCCCGTATTTCCCGGTTCCTGCAAGATCAATGTCTTTGAACACGCTGAGGTCTATTTTGTGTTTTTTATTGAACTTGTATTCCACGCCCGCTTTTGGCCTGAGTTGGTCGCTTCCTGTGCCGATCTGGTAGAACAGGTCGGCCGAGAGATAGGGGGTGAATTTGCCCAGGTTCGGGGCTTGTACTTCCAGCTTATTCCTTAAATAGCTATGGTCAAATTCCGCCTGGCCCAGGTCATTGTCTTTGAACTGGTGTTGGTAGCGGAGGCGGTATTCCAGCTTGACCGGCCCTGTTTTACGCCCGTACGAGAGGTCGCCGTAATAACGGTGCCTTGTCTTAAACGCTTTGGTCTCGTTTTTGCGGCGGTTGGTGTACCGGTAGTATACCGAAGCTTCCAGTCCTTTGACAATCTTGTACGATACGCCCAGCTCCCCCATATAGGTTTGAAGATAGGAGATATTGTCGTTAAAACGGGTCTGAAATTCGGCGCTCAAATCCCACTTTTTAGTGAGATCTTTCTTGAGC
>JBEBRS010000137.1:0-8401 GCA_040394705.1 Leadbetterella byssophila | reverse complement strand
TTGGTGGGGTCGTATTTTGTGGTTTTATTTTGGGGTTTACGTTACCCGGTGGTTCCGCTCTTCCAGCTGACGTCTTTGGTGGTTTCATCCGCTAAATTTGCGCGGTTTTCGGACAACCGCACCCAAGGCCATATTTAATATACATTCTTCAGCACATACCCCACTTTTTCCTGCAGAGAAAGCTCAAAGGGGATCCAGTCTATAACGATCCCTTTTTTCTCCATACTCCTGAAAAAAGTCATCTGCCGCTTGGCATAGCGGTGAATCTCGGTTTCCAGACGGGAATACATCTCGTCGTAACGCAAAAAACCCAGGAGAAATGCCGAAATGTATTTATATTCCAGGCCGTAATATTCCAGCATCTCGGGGCTGATCCCGGAGGCCAGCAGTTCTTCCACCTCCCCAATCATATTCTGGCGCTGTATTCTTTCCTTCAGGCGTTCTGAAATCCGCGCCCTGCGCCACTCCACCGGCGGATTGAGCCCAAATACCCGAAAATCATACCTGGCCCTGTCCGGAACCTCCCCGTTTTCCCTTTGGAATGCCGCAATTTCCAAAGCGCGGATCTTCCGCTTGCGGGTAGAAGGCCGGTGCTCTCCCAGCATGCGGTCAAGCGCTTCGTCCGGTAACGCCTCCAGTTCCTCTCTTAGCGCCGCGTTCTCCGGAATAAACGTATTTGAAAAGCCCTGGATCAGGCTTTGGATGTACAGGCCCGTTCCCCCGCAAAGCACGGCGCGGTCTGTTTGTATTGAATGGAAATCTGCCTGGAAACGCGCCAGGTTATATTTCTCCCCCGGCTCCACGATATCGATCAAATGATAAGGTACCCCTTCATACGCTTCAAGGTCCTTGCCGGTTCCCACATCCATACGGCGGTACACCTGCCGCGAATCGGCCGAAATAATTTCACTTCCGGTGGCTTTGGCCAGCGCCACAGCCAGGGCGGTCTTCCCCGAAGCCGTAGGCCCCAGGATTACTGTAATTTCTTCCTCCATATCATCTTTATACTTCCCCGGTTGATCACGTCAAACTCAGGTCCCTCCAGCGGTATGCGCTTCCCCTCTGCGTCTACCCGGTAACGAATGGGCGGCAATTCCCCTGCCCGCTCAAAACCCAAGGCCCCGTAAGACGCCCCCGAAGACCATTCCCGGTCTACGTACGTCATCACCGAATCAGGATCCTTTTCCCGCACAAAACCCTTCAAAAGGCGGGAAAATCCACCCTGTACATGATAATGACGAAGAACGGCAAAGCGGATCATTTCATAAGAACGCGTGCCGTCGCGAAACACCCTGGCGCCCGAAAAGGTCATCACCGCCATAAGCAGTTCTTTTGTATGGGGTTTCTCTTTCAATACCCGGAAATACTTTTCCGGCAGAAACAGACCGTACTTGATTTTTGCCGCGGTACTGCCCTGAAGGTGATTCGCCTCCAGGAAGCCATCGGCCTCCGGACCCGAAATTCGCCGCACCACGCACAAACGTCCCGGTATTTTCTCCAGCAAACCTAGCTTTGACTTCACCCGCGACTCCACAATTTCCCGACGGAACCGCCAATGGTCTTCCCATATCCTCACCGCACCCTCCGGCGGCACCTCCCCTATGCGGCAATATGCAAAGGAAATATCCGTTTTAAAAGAAGAGATCCACTCCCGAAAACTTGTCAAAGCTTACTTTTTAAGTATTTGCAAAATTTTTTCTAAAGCTATACGTTAGAAACCAAAAAACGAAGATAATTTGCGTATATAACTACTTTCCTTTTTCTAAACGTAAAATTATGAGAACAGCGCTAATAGCCGTTTTTGCCCTCTTTTCCCTGACCACTTTTGCTCAATCTGATTACTTGAAATACAAGAAGATTGAGGCGGATGAATATTACCAGGCCGGCCGGTACTGGGATGCGTTCTTTTTGTACAGAAACCTGGCCAAAACCCCCGACTTCCAGGGCGATTACACCATTGAAGACCAGATAAAAAACAGCTCGCGTGCCATGTTTCACTGGAAAAAAACCGAAGATTACCGGGCGTTCCAGCAATACGAAACAGCCAAGTCGCACATGAAAGAACTGCTGGTGCTGAACCCTTATGATCCGCACCGCGGACTTTTACCCGTACTTACCCTGGAACTGGCCAACCAAATGAAACGCCGGGCCATTGCAAGCCGTACCGAAGAGGGGGCCGCCGACTATCTTAACCGCGCCCTGGGATTCTATAACCTGGCCCTGGAAGAAGGACTGAAAGACGAAATGGTCTTCTCCTTTATCCGGCAGGTAGAAAGTGCCCTGGAGAAAAATCCTTATGCCTCCAAGATCAAGCAACCTACCACGTACGACATTAATTATCAGAAAGATAAAGTAGAGAAAGCAAGAACTATCGAGATTCTCAACAAGGAAAATAACCCGTTGTAACCGGGAGATTATCCCACCATTTTCTCTACCGGAGCAGATTCTATGCCCAGTAGTCCGGACGATTCGAGATGTCCTTCCCGGAAAAGATCCGTATCTTCCAGCAGAGATTTTCCATAGGAAGGAATCATCTCCTGAAGGCGGGGTTTCCAGGCCTCAATTTTATCCGGGAAGCAACGCGACAGCAGCTCCAGCATGATGGCCACCGCGGTAGAGGCGCCGGGAGAAGCCCCCAGAAGCGCAGCTATACTGCCGTCTGCCGCATTGACAATCTCTGTACCGAATTCCAGTACGCCCCCTTCTTTTTTGTCTTTTTTTATCACCTGCACCCTTTGTCCGGCCACTTCCAGCTCCCAGTCTTCCGACTTCACATAGGGCAGATATTCTCTCAGGGCTTCTACTTTTTCATCCTGAGACTGGCTCACCTGGTTGATCAGGTACTTGGTCAGATCCATATTATCCAGGCCCACCCGGATCATCGGCAAAATATTGTGGGTATTGATAGAACCGGGAAGATCCAGTAAAGAGCCGTTCTTTAAGAAGCGGGTGGAAAAGCCCGCGTAAGGGCCAAACAGCAACGCCCTTTCTCCATCGATGAACCGGGTATCCAGGTGAGGTACCGACATGGGCGGAGCGCCTACTGCCGCTTTCCCGTACACCTTGGCGTCGTGGCGCTTGATCACTTCCTTATTCGTACACCTCAGCCACTGTCCACCCACAGGGAAACCGCCGTACGCTTTTCCTTCCGGAATATCCGACTTTTCCAGCAAGGGCAAAGAACCTCCGCCCGCGCCAATGAACACAAAACCCGTATGGAATTCGGTTTTCGCATTCGTGGTCAGGTTTTTGGCCACCACTTTCCATTTCCCGTCTTCCATTCGGGTAAGATCTTTTACTTCGTGGGCCAGTTTAACCGTCACATTCTTCTCAAACATGAGGTATTTCAGCATTTTCCGGGTGAGAGCACCGAAATTTACATCCGTCCCCCATTCTGCCCGGGTAGCCGCCACCGGCTCCGCCGAGTCACGCCCCTCCATAATGAGCGGAGCCCACTCCCTGATCTTCTCCGGGTCATCGGTAAACTTCATTCCCTGGAAAAACCGGTATTGCTGCAGGGTTTCATAACGCTTTTTCAGGAATTCCGTGTTCTTTTCACCGAACACAAAACTCATGTGGGGTATGGTATGGATAAAATCTTCCGGCGCATCTACCAGTCCTTGTCTCACCAGGTACGCCCAATATTGTTTGGAAATCTCAAACTGTTCAAATATTCTCACCGCCTTGCTGCAATCCACACTTCCGTCTTCTTTCTGAGGCGTATAGTTCAGTTCGCACAGGGCGCTGTGCCCGGTACCCGCGTTATTCCACGCGTCTGAACTCTCCGCCGCAGGGGCATCGAGACGCTCAAGAATATGAATGGAAATATCCGGATTCAGTTCCTTCAGGATGGAGGCCAGTGTTGAACTCATGATGCCCGCGCCGATCAGCACCACATCCGAGTGTACGATTTGTTTTGAAGCTGCCATTGAGTCGTTCGTTTTCTACTGTAAAAATAATCACCCTTATTGAGAAACATTCCAATTAGCCAAATTATCGTAGCTCCCGCCAAATAAAAGTCAAATATATGCTTTTTAAATGCTATTTTGAAAAGGAATGTGTGGGTGGAACGTCTGAGGGGGTAGAGGTTAGACTTTAGAGATTAGATGTTAGATGTTAGATATTAGATGTTAGACTTTGGAGGTTAGATATTAGATGTTAGACTTTGGAGGTTAGATGCGGACGGCGATTAAATTTGGCCGATGGTCTACGTCTTTTTGTTCCATTGCAGATCTTTCTCTATCTTTTCACCTTATTAATAGCAAACCTAATCCTATGAAGCGTTTATTCTTAGCCTTATTTTTGATCTGCTTTCAAATGGCCGGCATAGCCCAGGTCACGCTGGACTACTACCTGCCTGCCGGGCAGACGTATAATCCGAAGATTCCCACCCCAAAAGATTTCCTGGGCTACGAAGTAGGGGAACGGCATGCCACGCCCTACGAGGTCAACGCCTATTTCAAGGAATTGGCCCGGCATTCCGACCGCATGAAGGTGGAAACGTATGGCCATACCTACGAAAAGCGGGAGCTGTTACTGGTTACTTTTACCTCCCCAGCCCACCTTTCCCGCCTGGAAGACATCAAAACGGAACATAGAAAACTCACCGACCCCGGCCTTTCCAAAGGACTCAAAATCAAAGACATGCCGGTAGTCATCTGGATGGGCTATTCGGTGCATGGCAATGAGGCCAGTGCTATCAATGCCTCTCTTCTGGCGGGTTATCACCTCGCCGCTGCCCAGGGAGCGGAAATCGACGCCCTCCTGAAAGACGCGGTGATTCTGGTAGACCCCTGCCTGAACCCCGACGGCGCCACCCGGTTTTCTACCTGGGTAAACAGCAACAAAAGCGAAACCCTGGTTTCCGACGGCAACAGCAGGGAATTCAGGGAAACCTGGCCCGGAGGCCGCACCAACCACTACTGGTTCGACCTGAACCGCGACTGGCTCTACCAACAACTTCCGGAAAGCCGGGGAAGACTGGTGAAATTTTATGACTGGCGGCCTAATATTCTGACCGATCACCACGAAATGGGTACCAATTCCACTTTCTTTTTCCAGCCGGGAGTTCCTTCCCGAACCCACCCTCTGACGCCGCAAAGCAACATTGACCTTACCTCCAAAATAGGTACTTATCATGCGAAAGCCCTTGATAAAATCGGGTCGGCCTACTATACCAAAGAGAATTACGACGATTTTTACTACGGCAAAGGCTCTACCCTGCCCGACATCAACGGCGCAATCGGTATCCTCTTTGAACAGGCTTCTTCCCGCGGACATTTGCAGGAAAGTGTAAACGGCCTTCTCAGTTTTCCATTTACCATCCGAAACCAGTTTGTGACCACCCTATCTACCCTTCAGGCCGGTAAAGAACTGAGAGAGGAACTGCTGGGCCACCAAAGGGATTTCTACGCACAAAAAGCCTCGGGTGATGTAAAAGCCTACGTTTTCGGCAGCGCCAATGACCCTGTAAGTACCTGGGAAATGGTAAATATGCTGAAAAGAAACCAGATAGAAGTGTACCGGATCCAGAAGGCCGGAAAGATAAACGGCATTGACTTCAGGGAAGAAGACAGCTATGTAGTCCCCATGGATCAGGCCCAGCATCGCCTGATTACGTCTATGTTTGAAAAAAGAACTACCTTCCAGGACAGCGCCTTTTACGATGTTTCGGCCTGGACCACCCCCTTGTGCATGAACGTGCCGTACGCCGAAATAAAGGGTGCGGTATCCCTGGGCCGGAAGGTGGAAGATAATCCCTTCCCCGCCGGAAAAGTGGTGGGCGACGGCCCCACAGGTTACCTGTACGAATGGGACAGCTACTACGCGTCCCGCGCCACGTACGAGTTACTCTCTCACGGCTATACCCTCAAGTACGCATCAGAACCCTTTACCGTGGTGATCGATGGCAAGGAGAAGGAATTTAGTTACGGTACGGTGCAGGTACTTGGAAACGACGTTCGTCCTCTTCTGGAAAGCCTGGCCGCCCGCGACGGCATCACTTTTTACGGACAGTCGACCGGACTGACCACCAAAGGCATTAACCTGGGAAGTGAAAAATTCAGAATGATGCAGAAACCCCAGGTGCTGATGATCACGGGAGACGGCGTTGACGGCAACGACGCCGGGGAAGTCTGGCACCTCCTGGATACCCGGGTAAACCTGCCCCTTACCTTTTCTGATATCACCCAGGTGAACCGCATAAACCTGAGCAAATACAGCCATATTGTGCTGAATCACGGACGATATGGAGAGCTTTCTGCCGAAAAAATCAAAGCGTACGTAGAAAGCGGGGGCACGCTCATCGCCTTAGGAGACGGCGCCACCTGGGCCGCTCGTAACAAAATAGGTTCTGCCACCTTCAAAACGAGCGTAGCCGCCGACACCCGCGGCAAAAAACTGCCCTATGCGGCTCAGAGCGCCATTAACGGGGCCATGTCTACCGCCGGCACCATTTTTGAAACGCAAATCGACATCAGTCACCCCCTCTGCTACGGCTACAAGCAGCTTTACCTGCCCGTATTCAAGGTCAACAATACCGTTTTTGAAGACACCCAGAATGCCTTTAATACCCCGGTGATGTTTACGGAGAATCCTTTGATGGCAGGATATGTGCATCCCAAAAACCTGGAACGTATCCGGAAGAGTCCGGCAGTGGTGGCTCAGCGCGTGGGCGGTGGACAGGTCATCAGCTTTACCGACAATCCAAATTTCCGGGCTTTCTGGTACGGCACGAACAAACTGTTCCTCAATGCCATTTTCTTCGGCAAGAGCATCGGCGGGGGAAGATTCGGAGAAGAATGAAATTAATGGTCAATGATAAATGGTTAATGGTTAATGATGGATTGTCCATTTCATTAACCATTAACCATTAACAATTAACAATTACCTCACTATTTTGTATTCCACGCGGCGGTTACGGCTGCGGTTTTCTTCCGTGTCGTTGGGAGACACAGGTTGTGCGCTGCCGTATCCCTTGAAGCGGATACGTTTTCCTTCCACTCCTTTTTCAATCAAGTATTTCCGGACATTGAATGCCCGGTCCAGGGATAATTTTCGGTTGGCGGTAGAATCGCCCTGGTTATCGGTATGGCCTTCTACCTGGATGATCAAACCGGGGTTTTCGTTCAGGTAGGCCGCCAGTTTATCCAGCTGTTCGTACGATTCCCTCAATACGATGGCCTCGCCCAGATTGAAATACACTTTGTCGAGCTTAAAGGCCGTGGCCTCCTCGTTAAGTGGCTCCCCTATAGAGGGGGCGGGCGCTTCGGCCTGAACCGTTTTTTCCTGGAGAGGTTCTATATAAATATCCTTCTCAAAGCTCCCTGCCTTCAGGAAAAGCTTCAGGTTGAGCGACTCTTCCAGGTCCTCATATCCCGGTGCAGAAACCCGGAAACGGATCTCTTCGTCGTTCACCAGGAATTCGTATTTTCCTGTACGCGAAGTCTGGAGGGAGTCGACCACGGCGTCTTCCACGGCACATACAATTTTGGCATTAATGGGTTCTCCTGTAGCCGCATTCAGAATACGACCGTATACCCTGAAATCCTCTGCTTTAAGGGGAATTTCTTCCACGGGTGTCTCGGTGACGGGCTTCCCGTCTTTCGGGTTATGGATCCGGATTCCGTTAAAATTCCAATACTGAAAAGTTCCTTCCGCATCGGCATCGTACTCAATCAGATCAATTTTTTCGTATCCGGGTGGAATTTTTTCAAAATACACTTTGAAAAAATACTTCTTCCCGGCTTCCACCTCTTTTCTTTCGGGCGACACCGGGATATTCACCGCCTTGATAAACTTAAACCGCCGGCCATCGGGCAGCACCACCCGTGATCCCTGCTGAAAACTAATGGTTTGTCCGCCGCCAAACCTTTCCCTGAACAGTTGTAGCGCCTGCTCTCGGTTCAGTCCCATATCTTTCAGACGGCGGCCAATCTCTGGGTTTTCCTTCATAAACTGGTCAAAGTTGTTCTCCTCCGACTTATCATAAAACTGCATGTGAAAAACCGTATAGTCCGAAGTAATCTCGATTTTGTTGATGAACACATTTTGAGCCGACTTTCTTTCAATGGAAGGATTGGGAGTCACCTGGGCCAAAACGGAAAGGCTCCCGAGAAAAAAGAGGGTGATAAGCAGTAAATTTCGCATAGGTATAAATTAAGTTCGGGGTACGCCCTTGGGTTTCAGGTTCCGGGAGGCGTACACGCTCATTTCTTCTGGTTCAACGACCAAATATAGAAACATGTTACCCCAAAACCCGTTAAAAAATGTTAAACATAACAAAACGTTACAAACCAAGCGCTTAACAAGCAGTAACGAAAGTCCCCTATTTTTTTGAATCATAAACTTGCTTCCAAAGCAGAAAAAAAGTGCTACCTTTGTATCCCGTAATCAATCATTA
>JBEBRS010000136.1:0-8464 GCA_040394705.1 Leadbetterella byssophila | reverse complement strand
CCGTTACTCTGGAGAATCTCCAATAACTTCCGATCAATCTGATCAAGTTTTACTGATGCCATTATATATTTTTATAGTATATGAGATATCAAAATAATATTTGGTACAAAGATATAATATTTCAGAATAATTTTAAGAAAAATCGTTCAGGAAAAAATATTTATTCTCCGCATGGAGAATTGTTCAGAGCAGTTCCTGGGCGGGATCCCACCAGTAGTGCTGCACATTCACCACCTGGTCTTCGGCGATAGACAGGCCCTCGCGTTCCAGCTGTTCCTGCATTTTCTGAGGCGGATCAAAGTGCGCTTTTCCGGTCAGTACGCCGTTTCGGTTGACTACCCGGTGGGCCGGAATGTCTGTTCTTCCCTTTACGGAATTCATGGCCCAGCCTACTATACGGGGCGAAGTGCCCAGGTAACGGGCAATGGCGCCGTAGCTGCTCACCTTTCCTTCCGGAATCAGCTTCACCACTTCGTATACGTCTTCAAAGCTTTCCATTTTCGATTTCCTCGGTAAGCTGCCGGTACCATTCTTCTCCGTATGCCCGGATCAGGGGCTCTTTCAGGAAACGATAGACCTCCACGCCCAGTTGTTCGCCAAATGTACAGGCATCCGAACAAATGCTCCACCGGTCGTAATTCAATGCCTGAAATTGGTCGTATTTGGTTACCCGAATCGGATAAAGGTGGCAGGAAATGGGTTTTTTGAAGTCGGTTTTTCCGTCCAGCCAGGCTTGTTCTATCCCGCATTTGAGGATTCCCTTTTCATCGTAAAAGGCGTAGGCGCATTCCTTGTCGTTAATGGTGGTGGTAGAATAGTCGCCCTCCCAGTCTTTGATGTATTTTCCCTGTTCCTCAATGGCGGCTATGCCTTCGGGGGTCAGGTAGGGCTTCACGCTTTCGTAGATTTCCTCCAGTACCGGCAATTCGGAAACTTCAAGGGGAGCGCCGAGGTCGCCTTCCACACAGCAGGCTCCCTTGCATTTCTCCAGGTTACATACGAAAAACTTCTCGGCGATATCGTCACTTATGCAGGTGTTGTCAATCAGGATCATTTCTTCACAATTATCTTTTTCCCCGCGATGAGGTTATTGCTTTTCATGTTGTTCCACTGTTTCAGCTGGTTTACGGTCACGCCGTACCGGTTGGAGATACTGAACAGGGTTTCGCCCGATCTCACCGTATGGTATTGCACAGCCGGGGCAGCGGCCGTACCGGTGACCTGTAGTCTTTGTCCGGCCTGAATGGCATTGCCGGACATTCCGTTCAGTTCTTTCAGTTCATTCACGGTTAAGCCGTACTGGTTAGCAATGCTGAACAGGGTTTCTCCCCGTTTCACGGTATGGGTGGTCGTGCGTACGGGGGCCGGACTTTCCGTTACCGCGCCGGTTCCTCCGTTGTCGGGTACCACCAGGGTGGTGCCTGACTTCAGGGTTTCAGACGGTGACATCCCGTTCAGGCTGCGTAGTTCGTCTACCGTAGTTTCGTAGAGTCGTGCAATACTGAACAAGGTTTCTCCCCGTTTCACGGCATGCCTCTGGAGGCCGGTGGGCCGGGGCTTTTCTACGGGTAAAACTTCTTCTTCCGGAGTAGTAATGACCACTTCTACCGGCTTTGTTTCCACCGGCTTTGTCTCTACTGGCTTCGTTTCTGCCGGTTTGGTTTCTACAGGCGATACTGCCGTTTCTTTTTTGGGCGGCATGAGTACCGGTTGTTCGTCTTCTACCCAGTCGTCTTCCGGCTCGTTCGAGTAGGGTACCACCAGGCGTTGATTGTATTTTATACCTTCGTAGGGACCCATGCGGTTCAGTTCTCTGAGTTTTTCTACCGTGGTATTGTATTTTTTAGCCAGGGAAAACAGGGTTTCATTTTCCAACACCCGGTGCGTAATGTAGCGGGTAGAGGCCGTGTCTTGCTGTACGGGATTCTCCGGCACGGCGGGTACGGCTATAGGCTCGCTGGGTTTGGGATCGGTGGTGAACACTTCCGGCGGGGCCACCAGGGTTTTATTGTATTGCACCGGGGTTTTGGCCGGGCGTTTCTTTTTCAGCCAGAGTACTCTCCCCGCCCGGATCTCTTCCTTGTCGGTAATGCGGTTGAATTTCTTCAGGTTTTTCAGGCGGAATCCGTACATGTGGGCCACGTCCCATAAGGTTTGCTGTTCCGACAGGGTATGGTAGGCGATAGGTCCCTTTTTGTGTTTTTTCTGGAGGTAATAAACGGTGCCTTCTTTGATGCGATCGCGGTCGGTCATGTCGTTATGCGACAAGAACTTATAGATACTGATTTTGCCTTTCCGGGCCACCGAGGCTACTTCGTCGCCGGCCTGGGCCAGGATTCCTTTTTTATCGTTGATTTCATAGAATACGGGCTGTTCGGTGGACGTCACGACCAGGGTTTGGCGTTTTAGTTTGGGGTACCCTATAGAAATATAATCGGTGGTAGCCAGGTCTTTTGCTTTATCGGTGATCTGGCCGGCGGCGTTTTTATCGGTTTTCACCAGCACCACATAGTCTTTGTCGGTGGGGATCTGGCCTGTTTTTAGCCAGGAATTGTATTGGCGTATCTGGTTTTCGGGCAGGTTGATTTCCGCGGCAATCTCACTGAATTTTTTTCCTTTGGCGGGGTATTCCACCAGGGTCTGGGTAGTGGCCGGGATTTGTTTCAGGCGGTGGCTGAACGCCAGTTTATGGGCGATGGCTTTGATGAGGTAGGGGTGGGGGGTGTTGTCGAGTTTGATTTCGCTGGCAAACGACCAGTCTACGGGTACCAGTTTGGCGGCACCTCCGGCGCCTACCGTATAGGCCAGGGTGGTAGACACCCAGTTTTTAAATACTTGATTATTCTTGCGGAGGTATTGGGCCGCGGCGCGGGTGGAGAGATGCAGGTTTTTGCGGTCGTCTTGGGTTCCGGAGAGGGTTAGGCCCATTTCGCGGGCGGTGAAGTCTTTGAATTGCCAGTAGCCCACCGCCTGGGTAGGGGAGACGGCGTCAGCGTTCAGGTCGCTCTCCAGCACGGCCAGGTACTTCATGTCGTCCGGTACATTCTCTTCCTCCAGTATTTTCTCCATAATCGGGAAATACAATTGCATCCTTTCCAGTTTCTGGTTCAGGTAAGTACTTTGAGGCGTCAGGAGGCGCTGGATCTCCGCGTTGATTTTGAGGCGGGAATCCGAGTTCAACAGGATCTGCACATGGGCGAATTCCACTTTAAGCGGCGTTTCGGGCAAAGTCTGGGAGATTCCCGGCAGTACCGGAAAAAGGAATAGGCAGGAGAGCAGTAATTTTTTCATAGGTATAAAATTTAGCCGGGCGGCCGCCCCGCGGCGAACCGCTTTGAGCAATCAGCTTTCAGCCAGACGGGAGGAACCGCTTTCAGCCGCACAGGAAGCTGTTCTGCGATATTTCACTTTATTCATTGCGCCTCGCTATCGGTTGATGTGCCGATGTTATTTAATTTTCAGCGAAACGAACAAGCCGTCCCGCACAGGTAAAAGCACTTTTTCTGTTCTGTCATCATGCGCCAGGTAATCGTTAAATTCCCTGAGCAGCCGGGTGGTTGCGTCTTGTTTTGACTCGTCGTACACTTTCCCTGACCACAGCACATTATCGGTAAGGATAATGCCGCCCACATTCAGTTTTTCGATCACCAGTTGATAATAATTCAGATAATTCAATTTATCCGCATCAATAAAAACCAGGTCAAAGTTAATATCTAAAGTGGGAATTATCTCTAATGCCTGCCCAATAATTACTTCAATAGAAGCGGTTTTTCCTGCCATCTCTACATTTCGGCGTATTCTGTCTTCCAGCTCTTCATCCGCCTCCAGGGTATAGAGCTTCCCGCCTGCCTGCAAACCCTCCGCCAGGCAGAGCGCAGAATACCCTGTATACGTCCCGATTTCCAGGATATTCCTGGGGCGTACAAGTTTGGAAATAAGCGACAGCAGCCGGCCCTGGAAATGGCCCGAAAGCATCCGCGGCTTCAGCAGGTTTGCGTGCGTATCACGATTGATTTTCGCCAGCGCTTCAGATTCCGGAGAAGTATGGGCAAGGCAGTACGCCTCTGCCGTGGCATCGGTAATGTTCATGGGGTAAATATACGAGATAAGTAGTTTACCGGAAAGTGGTATTTTGAGTTGTTTCAAGCAAGCCTGTAAAAAAGCAATGAGCTATGAACAGAGAGAATATTGCCTCCCAACTGCTCATAGCTCACTACTCGAGATATCAATTATGAATTACAAATTATGAATTACGAGGACTTACTACTACTACTCTAGCGATATGTAATCCCTACGGGATATTTTGGTCCATCCACGCACTACTACTACCGATATGTAATCCCTACGGGATATTTTGGTCCATCCAACTCACTACTCACTACTCGAAACTCACTACTCGGAACTCGGAACTCGGAACTCGGAACTCGGAACTCAGAACTCCTACAACGTCCGCTTCAGCTCTCTGATTTCGAAGCTTTCAATGATGTCACCGATCTGGATGTCATTGAACTTATGGATGCTGATACCGCATTCGTAGCCGGCTTTTACTTCCGATACGTCGTCTTTGAAGCGTTTCAACTGGGCGATGTCGCCTTCGTGGAGTACGATACCTTCGCGGATGACACGCACTTTGTTGTTCCGCTTCACGTAACCGTCGGTTACATAGCTACCCGCAATGGTACCCACTTTGCTGATTTTGAAGATTTCCCGTACCTCAATGTTACCGGTCACCACTTCTTCTTCTTTCGGTGCGAGGAGTCCTTCCATGGCATCTTTGATTTCACCAATGGCGTCGTAGATGATGGAGTACAAACGGATTTCGATCTGCTCGTTCTCGGCGATACGTTTCGCGTTGTTGGACGGTCTCACCTGGAAGCCCACTACAATGGCATCCGCGGCCGAAGCCAGGGTTACGTCGGATTCGGAGATCTGACCTACGCCTTTGTGGATGATGTTGACCTGTACCTCGGCGGTCGACAGTTTCAGGAGGGAGTCGGCCAGGGCTTCTACCGAACCGTCTACGTCTCCTTTGATGATAATGTTCAGTTCTTTGAAAGTACCGATGGCTTTTCTCCGGCCGATCTCGTCGAGGGTAATGTGTTTCTTGGCACGAATGCTCATTTCCCGGTTCAGCTGTTCCCGTTTGTTGGCAATCTCCCGGGCTTCACGCTCGGTATCCATCACGTTGAACTTGTCGCCTGCCTGGGGCGCACCCGGCAGACCGAGTATTTGCACCGGAATGGCAGGTCCTGCTTCCTTAATGCGTTCGCCGATGTCATCTACCATGGCTCTCACCCGCCCGAAGTACTGGCCAGCCAGCAGGATATCGCCCACTTTCAGCGTTCCGTTTTCTACCAGGATGGTCGATACGTACCCCCGGCCTTTGTCAAGGGAGGCTTCAATAACCGTACCTGAAGAATTCCGGTTCGGATTGGCCTTCAGTTCCAGTAATTCGGCCTCCAGCAATACTTTGTCGAGGAGTTCATCCACCCCTTGTCCTGATTTGGCCGAAACTTCCTGTTCCTGGAACTTACCGCCCCAGCTTTCTACCAGGATATTTTCTTTGGAAAGGTCTTCCCGTATCTTATCGGGATTCGCATTCGGTTTGTCGATTTTGTTCAGGGCGAATACAATGGGCACGCCCGCGTTCTGGGCATGGTTTATGGCCTCCCGCGTCTGGGGCATCACGCTGTCGTCTGCGGAAATCACAATAATTACCACGTCGGTCACCTTGGCTCCCCTTGCCCGCATGGCGGTAAAGGCTTCGTGGCCCGGTGTATCCAGGAAGGTGATCGATTTTCCTTTGTTCGGACCTTCTTTGATGCTTACGGAATACGCACCGATGTGCTGGGTAATTCCGCCGGCCTCGCCCGAAGCCACTTTCGCTCTCCGGATATAGTCGAGCAGGGAGGTTTTACCGTGGTCTACGTGTCCCATGATGGTCACGATAGGCGCCCGCGGTTCCAGATCTTCCTCCGCGTCTGCTTCCTGGTGGGCATCAAAAGAAACTTCTTCTTCTGCCGATATGAATTCTACCTCATAATTAAATTCCAGGGCGATCATTTGTATGGTTTCGGCGTCCAGACGCTGGTTGATAGACGCAAACACGCCCATACGCATACAGGTTGCAATGACTTCGTTCACCGACACGTTCATCAGGGAAGCCAGTTCAGAGGCGGAAACATATTCCGTTACTCTCAGGATGCCGCTTTCCTCCAGGTCGCGTTGATCCTGGGCGTCCTGGGCTTCTGCCCGGCTCCGGCGTTTTTCTTTCCGGTACTTGGCACCAAAGTCGTTTCCTTTGGTCTGCATCCGGGAAAGCGTACTCTTCAGGCTGTCTTTCACCGCGCTGTCGGAAACAAATTCCCTTCTTTCCCGCTTATCTTTCTTACCTCCTCCTTTGGAAGAAGGTTTGTCGTTCGTAAATTTATTGTCTTTCGAAGGAGCAGCGGCCGGGCGCGCAGGTTGATCGCCTTTCGCTTTGAAGTTCTCAAAAGTAGATTTCGACGAGGTGTCGCCCACTTTTTCTCCGCCTACGATAACGCGCTTTCTCTTCCGTTTTTGTTTTTGATCTTCTTTGGAGGGTTTTTTCTCTACCGGCAGTTGAATTTTACCCAATACCACCAGGCCTTGCAGCTTATCGCCCTGGGCTTTGATCAGTTCCGACTCCTTGGGAGGTTCCGGCTTTTTCGGCTCTTCCGGTTTCACTACCGGGGCTTTCACCTCGGGTGGTTCGGGAGCCGCCACCGGCTCTTCCGGTTTTACTTCCGGAGCTTTTACCTCGGGTTCCGGAGCGGCCACCGGTTCTTCTACCTGGGGCGCTTCTTCTACCACAGGCTCGGGTACCACTTCAGGTTCCGGCGCAGGAGCAGGTTCTTCTGCCACAGGCTTTTCTTCCTCTACAGGTTGAATTTTTACCTCTCCCCGGGCATTAAGGTCAATTTTTCCCAGCACTTTAGGGCCACTAAGCGTAGTTTCTATCTTCACTACTTCGGGCTCCGGTGCCTGCTCTACTTTGGGTTCTTCCCGGAAATACAGGATGTCGGAGTCGCCTTTTTCGGGCTCCCGTGGCTCACTTGCCGGAGCAGGGGCGTCACCTAAAAGCTCGGGAGAATCGAGTTCCCGGGCCAGTATCTCCAGCTGGTCAAATGCAAGTTTGGCGTTAGGATTATTGTCAATACGATGCCCGGCAGAGCCTAAAATCTCTATCACAGTGGCGGTACCCACATTCAGCTTTTTCGCTGCCTGGCTAAGTCGCATCATTTTTTCTTCTGCCATATATTTTTCTGAATAATTTTTAATAGTTATTGTTTTCTGTGCGGATCCGGCCCGGTTTTATTCAAATTCCTTTCTCAGGATTTCAAACACCTCGGTGATGGTTTCCTCTTCGAGAGGCGTTCTCCTTACCAGGTCGTCTTTGGGTACATTCAGTACCGATTTGGCGGTGTCGAGACCGATTTTCCGGAATTCGAGAAGAATCCATTCCTCAATTTCATCCGAGAATTCCATCAGGTCCACATCCTCCTCTTCCACTACACCGTCAATGTCTCTGAATACATCAATTTCCAGGCCGATCAGCTTGCTGGCCAGTTTAATGTTCAGGCCGCCTTTACCAATAGCCAGAGACACCTGGTCGGGTTTCAGGAATACCGATACCCTTTCGGCGGTTTCATCGAACCTCACATTGCTGATTTTGGCCGGGCTCAACGCTCTTGAGATCAGGAGGTGAATATTGTCGGTCCACTGGATCACGTCAATGTTCTCATTTTCCAGTTCACGTACGATGGAGTGAATACGGGAACCCTTCATCCCCACACAGGCACCTACCGGATCGATCCGGTCGTCAAACGATTCTACCGCCACTTTGGCCCTTTCCCCTGGTTCCCTAACAATTTTTCGGATAGAAATGATTCCATCCTGGATTTCCGGTATCTCCAGTTCAAACAATCTTTCAAGGAAAACCGGGGAAGTCCGGGATAAGGTCAGCTTGGGATTTCCGTTATGAATCTCCACTTTATGGATGATGGCCCGGATGCTCGAACCTTTTTTGAACCGGTCTTTCGGAATCTGCTCGCCTTTGGGAAGCGACAATTCATTTCCTTCTTCGTCCATACAAATCACCTCCCGGCTCAGGATCTGGTATACTTCTACCGTCACCAGTTCGCCCACCTGGTCTTTGTACTGGTCATACAGCATTTCCTTTTCCAGGTCTTTTACTTTCTGAATCAGGGTCTGACGGGCCGTTTGTACAATCCTTCTCCCGAAGTCTTCAATCTTCACTGACTCCGCCACTTCTTCGCCGATCTCAAAGTCGGGCTCAATTTTCTGCGCTTCCGAAAGCGGAATTTTGTCGTGATCCCAGATGTCTTCCGAATTGTCGTCTACGATCTCCCTTTTTCTCCACATTTCAAGGTCACCGCTTTCCGGGTTCAGGATAATATCAAAGTTATGATCTTCACCGTAA
>JBEBRS010000135.1:0-8475 GCA_040394705.1 Leadbetterella byssophila | reverse complement strand
AAAAAGCTCTTGTCGTACGGAATGGCCTGGTTTTCACCGTAAGGATTGGCCACGCCCGCGTTGATCCGGAACGCGTAGCTGCTTTTGGGCGTAAGGTTGATGCTCCGCCGGTAGTCGGCATTGATTTTGACAAAACGGAAATATGCCCGCACGGAATCGGGACCGCTGTTCATGGGAAAAACGTTTTCCACCCACCCTATTCTCTCCTTATTTTCCAGAAAGTTCTGAACGGTACCGGCCGACTCGAGAAAGAGGCGGAAAAAGGTGGAGGTGGAGAAAGGCCGGCTGGGATCCTGGTTATTGAACACGTAGTTCGTATTGATGGAAGACACAAACTGGGGGTCAAAGGTCACTTTCAGGTTATTCCCGATTTTCTGGAGGGAATCCAGGGTGCGGTAAAACTCCCGGCCGGAGGCGTTATTCGCGTAACTGGTATTGATCAGGTAGGCATCTACGAAATTGAAGTAGAGAATGGCGTTTTTGCTGAGTTGCAGGGAATTTCCCGCCGTCAGTTTAAAATTGGTTCGGGTGCCCCAGAACGGTTCGGAGTAGTTAAAACCCACACCGAAGGTGGTGCGCGGGTTCTTCAGGTTGATTTTTTCTCCTTTAGGATGATACGGCAGCAGCATGGGCAGAGTGATGTTCAGGTTCCCCCCCAGCTCCAGGCTTCCGCGGATGGCGCTCTCGGTGGTACGGATGGGCGTGGGCTGTCCTTCGTAAGAACCCCTTACCCCCAGTTCGATGATTTCCAGTTTGCGTAATACGTTGCGCATGGACAGGGAAACGGGGATCCCGAACCCGAAAAAGCTGTTCCCATCGGTATAGATATTATTGATTCCCGGGCTGATACCAAAGGTAAAACGTTCCTGCACCGGTGCAAAATATTCGAGGGCCAAGCGGGTAGAGTCTACCGCCCTCAGCTGGGAACTGGCAAAAGAAAACTGGTTAAAAAGCGACACCTGCCTCTGGGTTTCGTAGATGGCGGCGCTGCTGTACAGGTCGCCCGGCAAGGTGAATATCCGGTTACGCACCAGTCCGAGGGGTACGGCATTGTCGAGGCGGATGAACTTCACATCGCGGATGAGGGTGGTATCCGGAACACCCGACACATTCCGGTTATTGGGGTCGAAGGTCTTGAAACTCACTTCGGAAAGGTAGTATTGCCGATGCCGGCCCTGCTCGGGGTTGAGAATTTCCATCTGGAGAATGCCGCTTTTGCGCCGGCGGAAGAGTTCTTCGCTTTCTTCCTCATTGGTGACGCCGTAGGTGATGTAGCGGTTGTTGAAGGTGTAATACCCACTGTTCTTTAACAGCTGCTCGATCCGGAGTTTTTCGGCTTCCACTTTCTGGTGGTTAAGGGCATCGCCCGGCCGGAGGGTTTGGTTGGGGGCATCGGCCAGCAGCAGGGAGTCGATCGCGGGGTCGGCCACCCGGTAGCGGACGGTGTCGAGGGTGTAGAGCTGATTTTCTTCTATGGTATACCTTACGTTATGGCGTCCCTTTTTACCGGTGGCGTACACTTCGCTTTGCACGAGTGCGTCGCGGTAGCCCAGGTCAAACAGGTACTTTTGCAGTCGCGCGCCGGTTTCTTCGGCTTCATCTTCGGAAATATACACCTGTTTTTCGCCCACGTTGGCGTAGAACCAGGCCACATGCTGGTCGAGGGAGTTCCGGTAGCGCTCCAGTTTGCGTTCTATCCGGGCAGCTTTTTTCACGGAATAGCCCGGCTCTTCTTTGAGGCGGGACAGGCGGTTTTCCTGCTCCGTTTTTTTTCGTTCAAATTTCAGGGAATCAAACGTATTTTGTCCGAAGTTGTACCACCACACCCTTGGGGCAAAGGGCAGGTTGAGGGGGCGGGAGTTTTCTCTCTGGGTAAAAGGAATGATCAGCTCCAGCTCTTCTTTGTACACCTTTTCATTGCCCCGAAATTCGTTTTTCCACAATAAAAGCTTATTTTGAGGCGGGGGTATATTATTTTTACAGGAAAACAGCGTGAGCCCTGCTACAAAAAAAACAAGATATAAAAAGGGCTTCTGCAAAGGCAAACCGGTTATATGATTTCAAAACAACAACAAAAATACATTCAATCTCTTCATAATAAAAAATACCGTACAGAATACGGTGAGTTTTTGGTGGAGGGTGAAAAGGGGCTGGAGGAGCTGCTGGCTTCCGACTTCGAGGTGGTGAAGCTCTATTGCACGGAAGAATTTGCGGCCGGGCATGCGCTTTCAGACGCGGTGATCGCTCCTGCTTCGGCGATAGCGGCGGTGTCTACATTCAATAGCAACGCAGCCGGCATCGCCGTGGTAAAACAGAAACGAGCGCGGGCGCCGCAAAATTTTGGTCGGGTGACCTTATTTTTAGACAGCCTCCGTGACCCGGGAAATCTGGGCACCATTGTGCGCCTGGCGGACTGGTACGGCATTGCGGAGGTGGTTTGCAGTTTGGACACGGTAGAATTTTACAACCCCAAGGTCATCCGCTCCACCATGGGTTCTTTCACGCGGGTGAACGTTTTTTATACCGACCTGCCGTCTTTTCTGACCGGGTTCCCCTACCCCGTGTACGGGGCTGACTTGGAGGGGGTGAATGTACACGGGCATGGTTTTGAGGAGCGCACGGGCCTCGTCATTGGCGCTGAATCGCACGGGATTTCGCGGGAGGTGATGGGGCATCTGCGCGGGCGGGTAACCATTCCCCGTTTGGGCGGAGCGGAATCGCTGAACGCCGCCATAGCCACGGGCATCATTCTGGATAATATGTTCCGGGAAGTATAAATTATTTTCAGCGACACGCAACCTGGGTTCTGTAATTTTCGTATTGGGGTTAAGAATATGAAGAACGGCAGTATTTCAGATATATCCGAGGATATATTAAAAGGATGCAAAGCTAAGAACATAAAAAGCCAGGAACAGCTTTACCGCGCGTTCTACGGCTTTGCTATGTCTTTGTGCCTGAGATATTGCAAAACGCCTGAAGACGCCCGGGAGGTAGTCAACGACGGCTTTCTTAAAGTTTTCGACAAGATTCATCGTTTTGACCCCGCGCTCTCCTTTAAAGCCTGGTTTAAAAGGATATTAATCAATACTGCCATAGACCATTACAGGGCCAATTACAGGTATTACCAACACGATGACTTTCAAATGGCTTCCGGCCTGGAAAGTATAGAAGAAACCCCACTCGACCGCTTAGGCTACGAAGAACTTCTGAAAAAAATTCAGTTGTTACCTCCTGCGTACAAGCTGGCCTTTAACCTTTTTGTTATCGATGAATATACCCATGAAGAAATAGCAAAAAAATTAGGAATTTCAACAGGAACCTCCAAATCAAATGTGGCTAGAGCCCGTGAGATACTCAGAAAAATTCTGAGTTCGGCCGGCCGGGTTTATTTGGAGAAATGATAGTACAATGACAGACTGGGAAAATATACCGGATGATGAACTGGACGCGATTTTAAGAAAATCCGCGGAAGGTCACCACTCGCCCTTTAATGAGTCTGAGTGGAATGGCTTAGCCACTCAACTCATTGCCCGCAGGAAGAAAGCCGGAAGAATAAAAGTCTTTTCTTACCTGCTGGCCGGCTTGTTTGTAGCTGCCGGGTTTATTTTCTTCCGGATGCACCATTCCGTTCCTGAAAAGACAGACGCCCCCAAAGCGGATCATCCAATTAAAGCCCGGGAAACCGGGGAGGTCTTGGGCAGCGACTCTTCAGATGCAAACTATAAACCGCTCAGGCAGAATGAAAATCCGGTCTTTGGTGTACGCCAGGCAAGTGATTCTTCAGGTGCAGACTACAAACCGTTCAGGCAGAATGAAAACCCTGTCTACGGTATACGCCGGGCCAGGGAAACCACCGCTCCCGCCTTTACCTCCGCCGTACTGCGGGAGCAAGATGCTTCTGAAAATAAGGCCGGAAATGAAAGCAGGGAAACAGGTTATACGGACCGGAGATTGCCGGAAGGAAGTCCCGTCCTGATCAAGCGGGAAAAAGCGAAACTGCTTTCACCGGTCTTACACTTGCCTCAGATAAACGCGACCGTCACACCGAAGTCGGAGTCCGCCCGGGCAAGGCAAAAAGGAATGAGCATCAGGCTCCTTTATTCTCCAGACTTCAGCACCATTGGAACCAATAAAATCTTTAAAGCGGGCAGTAATGCCGGTGTTTTAGGTGAATATCGTTTTAATCGCCAATGGAGTGTACAAGCAGGCGTCATAAAGTCGCTAAAATATTATCATGCTTACCCGGACCAGTACGACTCGCCTTACAACCCTCCATCGCTGAAAGACATAGAGGCTATCTGCCACATGCTCGATATTCCGCTTAACCTGAGGTATGACCTGGTGAATACGGCCCAAAAAAAATGGTTTGTAAGTGCAGGAGTCACCAGCTATTTAATGCTGAAAGAGAAATACAGCTATAATTATAACTACGACGCATCTGCCCACAGAAAAGGGTGGGAAGGGAAAACCGGGTTTCATCCTTTTGGCGTGGCCAACCTGTCTGCCGGTTACGAACGAAAATTGTTCCGGAATTTCACAATTCAGGCCGAGCCTTTTCTTAAAATCCCACTACAGAATGTGGGTTACGGAAATGTGAAGCTTGCTACATTCGGTCTATTTATTTCCGGAAAAATTGAGCTATCCACGCAACCCAAATAAAGCCACCGTCGTATAGCGTTTTAAATAAACATTATACCACCATGAACAGGGGGCAGTTTTTAAAAGACCTGGGCTTAAGCACCAAGGCATTGATGGCGTTTTATTGTTTCTCGGTTGTAACCGCCTGCGGCAGTAAAGAAGATTCACCCGATCCGGGCGGAAGCAATGGTACCGGTACCGGCAACGGCGGTAATACGGGCATTACCGGCACCACTTCAGGCAGCAGCATCAACTTTACGGTAGACCTCACCCATCAGCAGTTTTCAAAGCTTAAAACTCCCGGAGAGTACGTGTATGTGGCCAACATCATCATCGCCAATGCGAAAGGTGCGCTGGTGGCGCTTTCAAAAATTTGTACGCATGAAGGAGCCACCATCCAGTTCCGGGGAGCTGAAAACGACTTTCTGTGTACCAATCACGGATCTCAGTTTAATCTTGACGGCTCGGTAAAGCTTTCACCGGCAGCAAGTTCTTTGCAGGTTTTCAAGACCGAACTTTCAGGAAACGGCAATTCGCTTACTGTCAAATCATAAAGCAGATGAGATACTTCCTACTAGCGATCATGGTCTTTTTGGGTATGGCCGGCTTCAGCCAGGAAATACCGGGCGACAGCCTGCTACTGGAATTGAACGAAACCGAGAAAGAAGAAGACCTACTGCCTGAAAAGATGCTGCTGACCCAGCGGATACTCTGGGGCGAGAAGGGGTTATACCGGAAAGTGGGCATAGCGCCCTCCATCATCAATGCGGAAACCCGGCAAAGGGAGCTGAAAGTAAGAAGGACTATGCTGAAGATTCACCAGACCCTGGGCATAGCCACCGCATCGGCCATGCTGGTGCAGGGCATACTGGGCTCCAGGCTTTATAACCCTGAAACCTACTCTCCCAGCCTCGAAAACTGGCACAAAGGCATGGCCACCGGCATCAATATCGGTTATGCCACCACGGCTTTAATGTCATTTACGTCACCTCCGGGAGCCATCTACCGAAAACGGTTTGACAATATTAAGCTGCACAGAACATTGGCCTATGTGCATTTGACGGGAATGGTCACTACCAATGTGCTGGCCCACCGTATGGATAACAACTATCCCGTGAACAAGAAGCTTCACCGAAATGTGGCTCTGGGTACCTTCGGTGCCTATACCCTGGCCATGGTGAGCATAAAATTCGAATTTTAGCAAAACGCGATCATGAATAAAATATTCCCGGTTTTACTTTTAACTTTCCTGGTGAGCTTCACTTTTTCAAAAAAGAAACTTACCTCAGACAGTACGGCCTCCTATATCAGGTACAGTATGGAGCATCCTTTGCATGACTGGGAAGCCGTATCTACCGCTTCAAAATGCATAATAGTATATGATGAAGAGACCTCCACCATAGAGGCCGTAGCGGTATCCGTACCTGTCAGGAGCTTTGACAGCGGCAACTCCAACCGCGATTCCCACGCCCTTGAAGTACTCGAGGCCCTGAAATACAAAAATGTAACGTTTTCTTCTTCCGGCATCTCAGAAAATGCCGGTAAAGTAGTGATACAGGGGCGCCTCACTTTTCACGGAGTAAGCCAACCGCTGGTCATTACGGCCACAAAAAAAACAGAAGGCGGCATACTAAGTGTAGAAGGCGGCTTTGAAATTAACATGAAAGACTACGGTGTAGACCCACCCTCACTTATGGGTATCCGAACCAAAGAAAAGATCCGCATCGATTTTTTAATGGCTTTTAAACTAACCTGAACGGTCGGAGGCAATTCCCGGTTAAACTACCGGCCCCACCTCTCCGTACGAAGACGGTAGCAGCCGGTTATCCGCCTTTACAGTCACTTAATCCAAATTGGGTTGAATAAAGTGAATATTTTTTCCGAAATTTGCGGCGGATTTTAATCAAATCTCCTGAATGGAAAATAAAATAGACAAAAATTATATCATCGGCCTGCTGCTGATGGTACTCATGTTCACCGCGTATTCTTTTTTTTACAAACCTACCCCTCCTGTACAGGAAACCGTTACCGAAGCCGTAGCGGAAACTCCCCGGGAAGGAGAAACGCTCCCGGGCCAACTGAACGTAGCCGACAGCACGGTACAGGAAATTCCTGAAAAAGAAATCGTACTGGAAAACAAAGACCTCCGGGTTACTTTTTCCAGCAAAGGCGGGGTAATCAAACAGGTAGCGCTTAAAAATTACAAGACCTATAGCGACTTTATTGCCGGTAACGAAACGGAAATGGTGCTGTTTGACGGCAGCCGGTCGAACCTCGACTTCGAAATTCCTACCCAAACCGGGACCCTGAAACTCAGCTCCCTGAACTTCGCCACCGAAGCCGTGAGCGGTACGGTAGCAGAGGGACAAACCCAAAATGTAGTATTTACTGCTCCTATTCAAGGAGGAAGCCTCCAGAAAACCTATACGCTTTCTTCCGAAGGCTTCCAGATAGGGCATGAGGTGAAAACCCAGGGACTGGAAGGGGTAATCCGTAACGCCCCCATCGTATTCCACTGGGAAAACCACATCCAGGTGCTGGAAAACGATCTGAATGAAAACCGGAGAGCTTCCCAGATCAACTACTTCGACCAGGAAAAAACCTTTGAGAAAGTGGGCGCCAACAGCGTTTCCGGGGATAGCGAAAACGCGAAACTTCCGGTGAAATGGTTTACCTTCTACCAGAAATATTTTACCACGGGTATCGTATTTGAAAACGCGTATTTCGATGCCGCGAAATTCAGCCTGGAAACTCCGGAGCGTGATTCTTCCATAGTGAAGATCGGTAAGGCGAGCGCTGAAATCGCCTATGCCGACCTGGTGAAAGACCAGGCCCGGTTTACGTATTACTTCGGTCCGAATGAACTGGCCGACCTCAAAACCGTAGGAAACGACTTCCAGAAAAACCTTTACCTGGGCTACGATATTGTCAAACCCATTAACCGGTATATTTTCGTACCCCTCTTCACCTGGGTAGAATCTTTTGTGTCGAACTACGGTCTCCTGATCATTGTAGTAGTACTGATTATTAAGCTGGTGCTGACCCCTCTGATCTACAAATCGTACATGAGTTCGGCCAAAATGCGGGTACTGGCTCCGGAAATCAACGCCATCAAGGAAAGAGTGGGCGACGATACCGTTAAAATCCAGCAGGAAACCATGAAACTGTACCAGCAGGTGGGTGTGAACCCCCTCAGTGGCTGTATTCCTCTCCTGCTTCAGATGCCTATCCTGATGTCGGTTTTCTTCCTCTTCCCTAACCTGGTGATGTTCCGCCAGAAGGAGTTTCTGTGGGCCAAAGACCTTTCTACCTACGACAACCTGATTCAATGGGGCTTTAACCTGCCTATCCTGGGCAATCATCTGAGCCTTTTTGTGGTGCTGATGACTATTTCCAGCCTGGCGTTTACGTATTACAACAACCAGAATACCCCTGACCAGCCCGGCCCGATAGACATGAAGAAGATTTCCTACTTCTTCCCTGTGGTATTCATGTTTGTACTGAACAGTTTCCCGGCGGCCCTGAGCTTCTACTACCTGGTTTCCAACCTGGTAACCATAGCCCAGCAGCTGATTGTAAAACGTTTTGTGAACGAGGAGAAAATCCTTTCGATTCTGGAGAACAATAAGCGGAATTACCATACACGCCCCCAGAAAAAAAACAAGTTTAGTGATTTTCTCGAAAAACAGATGCAGGCCTCCGAAGAAATGAAACGCAAAAACGAAGAGCTGAAAAAGCAGCAGAAAAGAAAAAAATAATTCGTATAATTGCTTTTGTTTCACACTATGGGTCGAAGTTCTACCGGTTTCGTTCATAGGCAATGACCGAGCAGTTAGA
>JBEBRS010000134.1:0-8484 GCA_040394705.1 Leadbetterella byssophila | reverse complement strand
ACTTTTATAGATCGTAAATCTCTTGTAAACAAACTAGATATTTTCAGATAACTAATTTTAGATAATACTCTCTATACAGGACAATTCTCACTCCCTACTCAATACTCCCTACTCGGAACTCCCCACTCACTACTCCCCACTCGGAACTCCGCACTCGGCACTCGGCACTCGGAACTCATACCTCTTCCCCCTACTCCAACAAATACCGGATCACATCCGTCGTAGAGACCATCCCCACCAGTTCCTCACCCTCCACCACGGGCATGGCGTGAAATTCTACCTGTGTCAGTTTCCGCGCGACGTCCTCCAAACTTTCGTCTTCCGACACCGTAATAGGTTTGCGCACCATCACATCTTCCAGCTTCAGGAGGTCAAAAAAGGTATCATCGGCTTGGGCGGGCCCTTCAAACATATCGCCGAAACTCAGTCGGAGTATATCCGTTTTACTGATAATGCCCAGCAATTTCTTACCCGACACCACCGGCAGATGGCGTATATGGTGATCTTTCAACAACGTATTGACGTGCCGGAGGCTGTCGTTCACATCGGCTGTAACCAGGTTTCGGGCCATGATGGCGGAAACCGGAGTTCTCTTCTTGTCCATAATCGATAGCAATTAATAGGTTAAAGCTAACTGACAGACACGAAGCAGAAAATGACCGGAAGCAGGAAGGGATATGAAGGAGGTCATAGGTTAAAGTTCCAGTGACAATAGCTCACTGCCCAGGCGGTGGAGGGCAGCTTCTATCTTCTTTTTGGTTACGGGCCCCGGATTACGGTACCCGCTGGCATAGTGTTGCATCTGGCGTTGGTTCACTCCGGTAATTCTTTCAAAAGCTGCATTGGTAAATATTCCTTTGTAATAGTCCAATAAGCTTTGAACGTCCATTTGATAAACCACCTCATACGAGCCCTTCAGCACATCGGGTATATTTTCTGCTTTATTCTCCTGAAGGTATATTTCCAGCCCCTTCAAAGCCTCTGTTTTTGCGACATCAGCCGTATCTCCCATTCCATAGGCAGGCACACTTTCACCATACGCTGAATAAGTTCCGTCTGCCGCTCGTTCCACTATTATCTTTACTGTATTCATAACCATATATAGGATCATGAGAGTCCCATTTGTTTAACTATACTCTTTCTTAAACCCTCTCCCATCTCTTTACCTCCGTGATAAGGAACAGGAATTGTCTTTCCTTCTTTTTCATAGATGTAATGACTTCCCTTTATACGCTTCAACACCCAACCTTCTTTCCTTATCCATCGGTGAAACTCGCTTGACTTCATAAAATTTGTTGTGTGTTTAAATTGGCTGTGTATTGACTTAGACAAAGATAGTATTTTTACTATCGCCATCCAATGTTTGGCTCAAAAAAAGAATTTGCAAATAGGTATAGGACACTGAGCCCCCTTAGGGAACACCTCAAAGAATGGCAATAAAAAAAGGCGAGTTTCCCCGCCTTGGATGTTTTCACAACGGAATAATCCTTATTGTGAATTGCTTTCAGGAACAAATATAAACCAAATAGTTGTTATTTATATCGAAAAGTAAACTATTTGGTTTATATTTGCATTACATACATAAAGATATTTGGATCGGGGCGTCCCCAATCGGAATGAAGCCGGAGCAATCCGGCTTTATTTTTTATGGGAAAATTTTCAATCCATAGCGTTTCCCGCCTTTTGAATAGATTTTTTCTTTGAACACATCAAATGATGGATTCACTCTTTCAGGTTCTAAAACATATCGGGCAATTGGATAAGCAATCAGATCCGCCAGTTGCAACCCGTTTATGTTTTCTTTTTTTGATTTAAATACTATACGAAGATTATAACTACGAAGCCTTTCACTAGATACATAACCGGTTCCTCTTGAAAGTATTCGCTGAAAATGTTCTTTCAGTTTTTTATCTTCTCTTTTGCCTCGTTTCTCAATTACAATGTTGAGCTCAGAGATACTTTCACTTAAGCTATCCAAATAAAATATAGCCCGTTCAATTATAAAAGACTAACTTATCTCATATACATCGTCCGATATTCTGCCATATCGTTTTATATAATTTTCTTTGTTTATAGCTGAAGCAATAATACTGTAATCTCTTGAAGAAATAACCTCATCCAACATTCTGTAAAATTTTTCCTTCAAAGCCAAATTAAAAAGATACTTAAATTCCTTTTCACATTTTCTAATGTCCCGGGAATGAAATATCACATTCGAATTGCTCCAGATTTCAGTTTTGATATGATTAAACTCAACTCTTACTTTCTGATATTCCTGATCCGAAACAATAATTCCACATAGCAGAAATAATGGAAAATCAGGATTAAGATTACTTAGTCCATGATCACCACTTTCATCTATAAATAAATTGAAATTCATATATTTACGTTGCAAAAAGCGTAGAAAGTTATTCAGCAATTCACAACATACTACTCTCAAATTGTCAGATTTGGTAAAGTATATTTCTTTCTACGCTTACACAAATATAAAGAAATATAGAGTAGTATGAGTTTTTATTTTTATATCTTTACTATAAAATTTATTACCTATGACCACTCACATCCTCGGTCTCGATCTTGGAACCACTTCAATAGGGTTCGCCCATGTTATTGAAGGAAATACACCGGAGCTATCAGAGATTATCCAAATTGGAGTTCGTGTCAACCCTTTGACTACAGATGAACAAACTAATTTCGCTAAAGGAAAGCCTGTTTCTGTGAATGCGGACCGCACCTTAAAACGGGGTATGCGTCGCAACCTCGACCGATACCAGTTACGGAGAAATAACCTTATAAAAGTTCTTAAAAAAAACCACATCATCACCCAGGATAGTATCCTGGCTGAAAATGGCAAACATACCACGCATGAAACCTGGCAACTTCGTTCTAAGGCAGCTACATCAAAAATAGAAAAGGCTGAACTGGCCAGGGTGTTTCTCGCCATTAACAAAAAAAGAGGCTACAAAAGCAGCCGTAAAGCGAGAAACGAAGATGAAGGGCAGGCGATAGACGGAATGGCGATAGCCAAAAGACTGTACGACGAGAATCTTACACCCGGACAGCTGGTGTTTCAACTATTAAAGGAAGGCAAAAAACATATTCCCGATTTTTACCGCTCTGATTTACAGACAGAGTTTGATAACGTATGGAATGTACAAAAGCAGTTTTACCCTGAGGTTTTTACCGATGAGTTTTACAAAAATCTGCAAGGAAAAGGACAAAGGGCTACTTCAGCAGCATTTTGGGGAACATACGGTTTTAATACAGCTGATAACAAAGGAACCCGGGAGGAGAAAAAAATGCAAGCCTATCAATGGCGAAGTAACGCTTTGAGCAAGCAGCTCGCCAAAGAAGAAGCGGCTTATGTGATTACCGAAATCAACAACAACCTCAACAATTCGAGTGGCTATCTCGGCGCCATTTCCGATAGAAGTAAAGAGTTATATTTCAATAAAGAAACCGTAGGTCAATACCTCTATAAAAAACTAAAAACCAATCCACATACCCGATTAAAAAACCAGGTATTTTACCGCCAGGATTATTTGGATGAGTTTGAAACCATTTGGAAAGAGCAATCCAAACATCACCCTGAACTGACAGATGAATTAAAAACCGAAATCCGTGATATTGTGATTTTCTATCAACGGAAGTTGAAATCTCAAAAAGGCCTGGTGAGTTTTTGTGAATTTGAAAGCAAGGAAATTGATAGCGAAAAAAATGGCCGGAAAACGAACAAAATTATTGGTCTGAAAGTAGCTCCAAAATCTTCCCCTCTATTTCAGGAGTTTAAGATTTGGCAGGTATTGAACAATGTATTAATTCGAAAAAAAGGAAGTAAAAAATCTACTGCAAAATCAACCGATACCGAAGCATTCTTTTTCGATTTAACTGCCAAACAGACATTATTTAACGAACTCAACCTCAAAGGCAATTTATCTGCGGCAAAAATCATTGAAACTTTAGGGTATAAACCCTCCGAATGGGAAGTTAACTATACTGCACTAGAGGGCAATCGTACCAATGAAATTTTATACTGTGCCTATTTGAAGATATTAGAGGTAGAAGGCTATGATATAAAAGATTTACTCAAAGTAAAAAGCAATAAAGATGAAGTTGAATTAAATGATTTAGATGTACCTGCTTTTGAAATCAAAAAAATGGTACAGTCTGTTTTTGAAACCCTGGGAATTGATACTGCCATTTTAGAATTTGATGGAGAGTTGGAGGGCAAGGCTTTTGAACAGCAGGCATCTTACCAATTATGGCACTTGTTATATTCCTATGAAGGTGACGACTCCCCCAGCGGCAATGAAAAACTATATGAGCTTTTAAAGAGGAAATATGGTTTCAAAAATGAGCATTCTAAAATATTGGCCGGTGTCAGTTTTTCGGATGATTACGGAAACCTGAGTAGCAAAGCCATACGTAAGATTTTCCCTTACATCAAAGAGAACCAATACAGCACCGCCTGCGAATATGCAGGCTACCGGCATTCTGCTTCTTCATTGACCAAAGAGGAAATTGCCAACCGGCCTTTAAAAAAGGAATTAAAGCTGTTGAAGAAAAATAGTCTGCGTAATCCCGTGGCGGAAAAAATCCTTAATCAAATGGTGAATGTAGTAAACGCTTTGCTGGAAAAGAACAGAGCGAATAATCCTGATTTTCATTTTGATGAGATACGTATTGAGCTGGCTCGTGAGTTGAAAAAGAACGCTAAGGAAAGAGCAGAAATGACTACGAATATCAACGCCGCCAAACTGCAACACGAGAAAATAATAAAAATTCTGCAAACCGAATTTGGATTAAAAAACCCAAGTCGGAATGACATTATTCGCTACAAACTATATGAAGAACTGAAGAATAACGGCTACAAAGATCTTTATACCAACACCTATATTCAAAGAGAGATTTTGTTTAGCAAACAGATCGACATAGACCATATCATTCCACAGGCAAAATTGTTTGATGATAGCTTTTCCAATAAAACGGTGGTTTTCAGAAAAGACAATTTGGATAAAAGCAACAAGACAGCTTACGAATACATCCTAAACAAATACGGTAGCAACGCTGTAGACCAATACGTCTTGAGAGCGAAGATGTTATTTGACCTGGGGCAGAAAAACAAAGAGGAAGGAATCTCCAAAGCCAAATTTCAAAAACTACAAAAAAAAGAAAGTGAAATAGGTGACGGTTTTATAGAGCGAGACTTGAGAGACAGTCAGTATATAGCAAAGAAAGCCAAAAATATGTTGTACGATATCACCCGTTCAGTGGTATCAACATCCGGTAGTATTACCGATAGACTGCGTGAAGATTGGGGATTGGTCAACATTATGCAGGAATTGAACTTGGATAAATTTAAAGCTTTGGGTTTAACCGAACGAGTGGAAAAAAAAGACGGCAGCTTCAAAGAACGAATTATTGACTGGACCAAACGTAACGACCATCGTCATCACGCAATGGATGCACTAACTGTAGCATTTACCAAACTCAATTATATCAACTACCTCAATTATCTGAATGCTCGCAAAGATGAAAACCACAGGCTGCATCACAATATCATCGGCATTGAAAACAAAGAGACAGAAATCAGAGTAGATGATGAGGGGAATAAAAAACGTGTTTTCAAATCACCTATATTTGACTTCCGTCAGCAAGCTAAAGAGCATTTGGAAAATGTTTTGGTCTCCCATAAAGCCAAGAATAAAGTGGTAACTAAAAACAAAAATACTATTAAAACCAAAAACGGCGAAATGACAAAAACGGAACTGACTCCAAGAGGGCAGCTCCACAAAGAAACTGTTTATGGCCGCTATCTATATTATGTCAACAAAGAAGAAAAAATAGGGATAAAATTTAATGAAGCCCTGATTCAAAAAGTCAGCAGTCCGCTTTACAGAAGTCTTTTACTACAACGCTTACAAGAAAACGGGAATGACCCTAAAACAGCCTTTGGCGGCAAAAACTCCTTAAGTAAAAATCCAATTTATTTAGACGAAGCCAAAACAGAAATGCTACCGGAAACGGTGAAATTGACATGGCTTGAAGAAGATTACTCTATCAGAAAAGATGTTACACCGGAAAACTTTAAAGATGAAAGGACTATTGAAAAGGTTTTGGACAAGAAAATAAAACAAATTTTGTCTGATCGTTTAAAACAATATGGTGATGCCCGGAAAGCTTTTTCCGATCTGGATAAAAACCCAATCTGGCTTAACAAAGCCAAAGGCATTGCTATCAAAAGGGTCACCATTAGTGGAGTGAAGAATGCAGAATTTTTACACTATAAAAAAGATCATCTGGGAAATGAGGTTCTGACCAAAGAGGGTAAACCCAGTCCGGTAGATTTTGTAAGTACAAGTAATAATCATCATGTAGCTATTTACAGAGATGCAAATGGCAATTTGCAAGAGCGGGTGGTTTCGCTATTTGATGCCGTACAATTAGTAAACGCAGGAGAACCCGTGATAGACAAAAGTTATAACCAAGGCTTAGGTTGGCAGTTCCTTTTTACAATGAAGCAAAACGAATACTTTGTATTTCCTAACGAACAAACAGGTTTCAATCCTGGTGAGATAGATTTACTTGACCCTAAAAACAAGAAAAGGATTAGTCCGAATTTGTTTAGAGTACAGAAAATTGCCACAAAGAACTACATGTTTAGACATCATTTGGAAACTACAGTTGACGACAAAAAAGAGCTGAAGGACATTGCATTTATTCACATTCAAAGTTGTAATCTCCTGAGAGAAATAGTTAAAGTACGCATCAATCACTTGGGGGACATTGTTAAAAAAGGAGAGTATTAATCTTTCCAACTGACTTCCGTCAAGAAGTTTCTTTGGGCCAGTAAGAGAGGCTAAATAGGGGGTAAAATGACTTTGGCACCCTTATTGTAATACACTTAAAATCAACCCTTAAGTATATTACGATGATTAAACGAAGTTTATTCTTTTCCAATCCGGCCTACCTAAGCCTGAAAAATAAGCAACTGAACATAAGCTATCCAGACCAGGACAAGCCCTTGACCGTACCGGTGGAAGACATCGGAGTTGTTGTACTTGAAAACCGCCAAATCACGCTTACCAATGGGCTATTGGCGGCACTTCTGGAAAATAATGCTGCCGTTATCACATGCGATTCCAGCCACATGCCCAACGGGCTGATGTTGCCACTCGATGGCGGCGTAACCCAAACTGAACGCTTCCGATACCAAATTGAAGCCACATTACCGCTTAAAAAACAACTGTGGCAACAGACGATTCAGGCAAAAATATGCAATCAGGCAAAACTCTTGGATTCCTTCGGCATACCCCATGAAAACCTGCTGTATTGGATGAAAAGTGTAAAATCCGGCGATACGGAAAATCATGAAGCCCGGGCGGCAGTATATTATTGGAGTAAGCTTTTCCCCGATGTGGAAGATTTCACCCGGGAACGTTTCGGGGAGTTTCCTAATCACCTCTTAAACTATGGATATGCCATTTTAAGAGCTATTGTGGCCAGAAGCCTGGTAGCCTCCGGCCTCCTTCCTACCTTAGGCATTTTCCACAAAAATAAGTATAACGCTTATTGCCTGGCCGATGACATCATGGAGCCTTACCGCCCGTTTGTAGACAAATTGGTGTGCGAATGGGTGGAACAAAATCCGGAACAGGAAGACCTTAGCAAAGAAGCCAAAGCCCATTTGCTTAAAATCGCTCAGTTAGACGTAAAATTCGAGAATTTCACTAGCCCCCTATTGGTAGGCATTCAGCGCACTACTGCCTCACTGGCCCGTTGTTTTGAAGGTACGCAAAGAAAGATCAACTACCCGGTTTTGGAATGATCACCCGGTTAAACCAATACAGAATTTTGTGGTTATTAGTATTCTTTGACCTGCCCACGGAAACCAAAAAGGACCGGAAAGCGGCTGGAAAGTTCCGTAAAGACCTCTTGCAAGACGGCTTCGCCATGTTTCAGTTCTCCATCTATCTTCGCCATTGTAACAGTCGAGAAAATGCGGAGGTACACATGAAAAGGATTAAACGGCTTCTACCTCCTAAAGGGCATGTCGGAATTTTATGCATTACCGATAAACAGTTTGGCGACATCGAACTTTTTATCGGAAAGGATGAAGCTAAAAAACCACAAGTGGCCCAGCAACTCGAACTTTTTTAAAAAATCAGAATGAACAAAATCCCCGAAAAAAGAAAAAATCCGAATGTGTTACATCCAGATTTTTTCTTTACAATTTCAACGATAAAACAATGACTAACAATTAATTACAACAACATACCTTGTCACGAATATCGTTGAAAATCAATTTGAAAGCAATTCACAACAAAGGCATTGATTTTCGCAAATATAATGATCTTGTCACGAATATCGTTGAAAATCAATTTGAAAGCAATTCACAACGAAATTGAGTACTCTGTTTGAGCTTTAAGCTTGTCACGAATATCGTTGAAAATCAATTTGAAAGCAATTCGCCACACAAGTTCA
>JBEBRS010000133.1:0-8579 GCA_040394705.1 Leadbetterella byssophila | reverse complement strand
CGAAATACGCCCGGGCTTTATCTTCCTCTTTTTTGTTTTTAAAATACTTTCCTGATTTGTAATATACGGACCAAAGTTCAGGATTCAAAGAAATATACTCCTCAAAAAATGAACCGGGAAGCACACTCCCCTTTTTCAGAGCCGTATCGAGCTGGCGGTCCAGTATCCGGTACCGTTCATAATCTGCATAGGCTGAGCTGTGAAGAAAGGGGTCTTCGGGTACAGTTTCCGATATAGTATAGCTGAGGGTATCCGACGAAAAAATCTTGTTCAGATCGTATGCGACGAAGGCGCCCAGCTGGTAAGGGTGCGCCGAAACCCAGGCCTTGCGCTCCGCGGGCTGAAAGACCACCCCGTGATGGGCCAGCAACTGATTCAGCGCTTTCTCGTTGCCCCAACCTATGGGCTGTCCCTTCAGACCCTCCCGGTTACGAAGGATCGCTACCGCCTTTTCCACATCTATTTTCTCCGTGCTGTCCAGCAACTCGTTCATCCGCTCAAACCGGTACAGGGAATGGCTCTCTTCGATCTGCTTCCGGTTTTTTCTGTCGTGCGCGTACGTTTTACTCCGGAAATGATTGGCACACACCAATCGGGCCGAATTCTCCACTTCAAACACATCCCTTTTCCGGGGAGAGATTTCTATCAGCACGGCCCGGTTGTCGGCCGCGCTACCCACCATGATACTTTCGGAAACAAACACCCGCCTCCGCGAAGCCACGGCGATGGCCTCGTCTATGTTCCGGGCATATTGCAGAATCTCCCTCACCACCAACGACACCGGCGTGCGGGCCTTCAGGGGCACCGATGATTTCCCGGCATTGATGGTCACGGTGAGGCCTTCCGTATTCATGCCCGAAACCACCCCGATCATGCCCGGCCAGGTGACCGACAAAAAACCGTATCCCGAGTCCGGCCTGACAAAGGCCACTACCTTGTTTTCAGCAAAGGCGTCTCCCGCATAAAAATCAAAATTCCGGCCAATCATCAGCTGTCCGTCCTCCGTATTTTCTCCCCAGACGGCGAAGGAGGTACAGCCCACCATCGCCAGGTCTTGCAGGGCATGCCCGATATCGTGGGCGCCGTGCAGGTAAAGACAGCGCGCATACGGGGGAGCAATGAAATTCAGGCTGTCAGAAGCATAACGCGACAACCCATAGATCTCTTCCCTATACTGGGGAATTATGCTCCGGGGAAGCTTTCGGTTATACCAGGCCAGGAATTTACGCAACAGCCACTGCCGGCCCCGGGAAGGAACAATCTCCTCTACCTTCTCAAAAAAGACCTTCTCCTGGTGGCGGTACAGGCTGTCGGTCATCGCCCCGTTCTGTAGCCCCAACGCTATCGGACTCCCCTCCACGTACAATTCCCAGAGGCCGTAGGCATTTTTCTCCAGGTGACTACGGCCACTCACCCACTCTGAAGCCGAAATACGCGAAACCTCCGGAGCCGTATAGGCAGGCGCATAACGATTCAGCTTTGCCGTACCGCAGGCGGTCAGCCCTACAAGTAATCCACTATATATCCAATGAAGTCTCCGCATGAATCTTATCGAGCAGGTATTTTTTTCCCAGAATCTCCGCACAGGTAGCCACCGCACCGATGGTTACCCCCAAAATGCCGTGCATATTGACCGTTTGCCCCGTAAAAAACAGGTTCGGCACAGAAGACCGCGGAGCTATAAAGTTAAGCAAAGGCCGGCGACTGTCTTTCACATAACCGTACATATTTCCCTTTTCTCCGCCTATATAATCGCGGTACGACAAGGGCGTAGAAGCGTAAACGGCCTCTATACAGTCGTTCAAACCGGGAAACTTCTCTTCAATTACCTCCAGGAAACGGCGGGTCCGGTCTTCCTTGAAAGCCTCATAACCCTCTCCTCTATTCCCTTTACTGGCCACGGTATTAAACGTATCCTTCCAGGCTTCCACTTCCTCAAAACGCATGTAGGTCATCAAGGTCATACTTTCGGCATAGGCGTCGCCCGGCTTTTTCACCGTCATAGAAGCCATATACCCCTCCGGCCAGGTGGCTTCGGTATACTCCTGGGCCTGCCACACCGCCGCTTCGTTACGCCAATGGTAAAAATTCCGGTTCTCGTACCGGAAGCTTCCGGGCCGGAACACGATATACAGGCTGAAAGCGGCCACACCCGGCTCCAACAAGCTCACCCGGTTCACAAAGGCTTTCCGGAAGTGACCGGCCAGGGCTACCGTGGTTTTGAGATCAATATTTGAAATAACATATTTCCCCTTAAATTCTTCTCCCGAGCGGGTCCTGACGCCTGCCAGCTCTTCCTCTTTGAAAATAAATTCCGTCACCTCCTGACGCCGCATTACCGCCACCTTGTATTTCTTCAGTTCCCTGATCAGCGCCCGGGTGATCTGGCTCCCCCCTCTTCCTACCCGCCAGGCGCTTTCTATATAAGAATTCACCGACAACGCATGTACATACAGGGGTGTTTTTTTCGCAATACCGGCATAAAGGTAGGAAGACCCTGCCAATACCGCCTTTAATTTTTCATTGGAAGTGAGCGAGTCCAGGAAATCCCGGGTATTTTCACCCAGTATACCTGTATCATAGCTTCCTTCCGCCTCCAGGTTATAAAGGGGAAAGAGATCGCAAACCTCCCGGATTTTGACGCAGTACTTCCTGAGCGCCTCTTCTTCTTCCGGAAAAAACGGGAGCAGGCGGGCGATGAAGTTATCGTACCCCTGGGCGTGCGGGTAGGCGAGCGAATCTCCTTCAAAAGATATCATATCAAAGCCGTCTTTCTCCATGCGGGTGAGCTCCAGCTGCTCATAAATGCCCAGGTAACGGAAATAGGCATAGAGATTCTGGCCCTTGTCAAGGCCACCCAGATAATGCACACCGGTATCCAGGATAGCCTTATGCCGCGAAAACGTCTGAAGATTACCGCCAAACTGGTTGTTTTTTTCCAGCACCAACACGCTCATTCCCTCTTTGGCCAGGATGAGCGCCGAGGCCAGTCCGCCCAGGCCGCTTCCGATCACTATCGCGTTATACGTCATTTCAATACGGTATTGAGTTTCAGCACCCGCGGAAAAGCATTTAACCATTCATCAGACAGGTCATGCGTGCAGGAAACCAGGAGCACTTCGTATCCATCGGCAGAAGGCAGGGCATCCGGGTAATTCAGGTTCCGGTTTTTCACCATGTAGTTGTTCCGTGCCACTTCCCGTTTTTCCACGTCCTTTATCCAGGAGTCGACTTTCCTTTCCGGTTGCCGAAGCACCAGCAGCAGGTCGCCTTCTCCGTAATCATCGGCAATATGCAAAATTTTAGCAGACGGAGAAAGTTCCTCCTCCAGCGCATAAAACTGTTTTTCTTTTTCTTCCCATCCGCTTTTTACGGCTTCTACTACATCGGGCTCCTTGTAAATATAGTTTTCCATCACAATTTCCCGGTAATACGCGGGGCCCTCCAGCTCCATACGGAGAGACCGGTATTCCTCTTTAAAATACCGGCTGATGGTTTTTGTCCTTTCCCTGTACCCCTCTCCAAACGCCGCATCGCCCGGCCGGATTCGCTCCAGGTATTTCACCGTAATGCCGTAATGCCGGATCAGGAAATCGCCTTTAGAGAAAACATCCGCCCCCCCGTGCAGCAGCACCGGCAAAATATCCATCCCAAAATGTTCCGCCAGGTAAAACGCACCCTTATGAAAGCGCTTCACAACGTTGTCTTTCGAACGGGTTCCTTCCGGAAACACCATGACCGAATACCCGGCCTCAATCTTCTCCCTCAACTCTTCCACCCCCTTCTCCAGCCCGCGGGAAACCGGGTAAAACCCTAAAAAACGCACGCCTTTCCCAAAAATTGGACTGTTATACACCCAATCGCTCACCAGGAATACCGTTTTAGGATACAAGCTTCCCATCGTCAGAATATCCAGGAAAGAACTATGATTGGCAATGATCACCGCCGGGCGACTAAAGTCTTCTCCCGTTTCGTTGAGGATACGGGTTCTCTTCAGGTTGAGGCTACTCGCGGTAACCGACCTCATAAAGCCGGCCATCCACCGCCTGATGGTATACTTTAACTTCTCCTGGTTACCGGGCCAGAAAGAGGCCAGGGTACTGAGAAAAGAGAAGAAAAACCCGCCCAGACCGTAGTAGGTAAACGACATTATGGAACTGAACAGCGGAAAGAGCCTCACCGGCGGCTTCCCTTTATTCGGTCGCCCTGCCACCAGGGTCCGGAAAAGCAGGGGATAAAAAACAAAAGTAATCAGCACCGCGGTAAAAACCCCTACCAGCGAAACCGCGGAAATGGAGCGCAACGCAGGATGCTCCGCGAAAATGAGGGCGCCAATGGCCAGGATGGTGGTCAGTACAGCCAGCAACACCGAGGTGCGGTAAAGAGGCATCTCATCCCTCCCGGTAGTATATTCCTTTTGAAGGGCAGAGGTCATAAAAATGCTGAAATCTACCCCATGCCCAAAAACCAGGGTACAGACTATGGTGCTGAAAATATTGAGATCAATGCCCAGCAGGCCCATTATACCTGCCGTCACCAATCCCGTGAGGCCGATGGGAATAGCGCTGATCAGCACCAGTTCCAGCCTTCTGAAAAATACGAAAAGGATAAGCAAAACCGCCACGAAAGAAAGATTCACCAGGCGGTTGAAATCGTTTTTAAGGTTGCCCAGGAAGGTTTCGTTCAGCTGCTGTCGGTCTACTACCAGCATGGACGCCTCGTTTTTAAAATGGGCGGCCACCTCATCTCGTCGGTCCTCCGAAATTTTCACCAGGGCGGTAACCGTGTACAGGCCCTCCTTTTCCCCGATAAAGTCACGGAGAGACAGGGCCTCGAAGTCCAGGAAGTCCCTGTAGGGCGCCGGTTCAAAATCCCGATCAAGCAGGTCAAAAAATTCCCGGTAAGCATCGTCGGTAAAACCCGTTTTCTTTCCTTCCGAAACCAGGACACCCTGTATTGCAGTTTTTCTTTCCGGTGTCCAGAAACGTTTCCACGCCTCTGTTTTTTCCCTTTGGGCACCCGAGGAAAGCAGGAGACTTCCCGGAGAGCTGTAGTCGAGAATAAAACCGGTATTCTTCGCACAGCGCAGTTCTCCACCCGTCTTACGACTCGCATCCAGGGCCGAATCGAGAGTAGAGGCATAATGTACAAGATACAGGGATTTGGCCGTGAGGCTGGTCGACTCCTCCAGCCTCCTTTCGGTTTGGCGTATGGCATCGGGTACGAAATTCAGTTGGGAAATATCCTCATTAAAGCCTACTTTCTGCCAGGTGAAGAGGCTGAGCGCTATGGCCACCACACAGAGGCCGATCAGCGCGCGACTACGTTCAAAAGGGTAGCCCGCAAGCCGGTCGAGAATGTGTCCGGGCTTCGACAAGCTCCGCCTGACAGGCTCTCCGGCTCCTTCTGTCACCCTGAGCTTAGCCTGTCCTGAGCTTGCCGAAGGGTCGAAGGGTACTACCGGTTGGTCCTGCAGCGAGCCTGCTGAAGCATCGGAGGCCAACTTCCCAGGCCGGTATAAATGGGGAATAATCACCAGGGAGAACAGGGCCGAAGCCACTACTGCCACCGCCGCAAAAATCCCCAGGTCTCTCAGGGCTTCCGAACGCACAAAGAGCAGACAGAGAAAAGCCACAGCCGTGGTGGTACTGCTCATGATCAGGGGGCGGGTGATGTCGCGGTACAAGGTTTCCGTATCGCTGTTATGCTTATAATGGGTAAGAATATGCAGGGCATAGTCAATGGTCACACCCAGCAAAATGGCCCCGATACTCAATGAAATGGCCGAAATGGTGTCGCGTAGAAAGTAGAGTGCAGTAGTGGCCAGTAAAACGCCGAAGACCGTAGGAATAAACAGGAGCAAAGGGACATACACCCGCCGGTAGTACAACATCAGGATCAGCATCAGCACCGTCAACGCCACGGCCATGGTGGCTACGATATCGCGCTTGATCTGATGAGCATTGGCCACCGCAATCAGGGCCGCCCCATGATATTCCACCGTACTTTTGCCTTGAAACTCCCGGTTCAGACTATCCCGGATGCGGTACAGCTGTTCTGCGAAAAGCGTATTTTTTTCGGTTTCGTTCCCGGCCAGCACCGGGTTGATAAAGAGCAGAAGATTCCGCCTGTCAGGGGTAAGTATATACCCGTTTTCTGTCACCAGGTCTTCTCCGGCATTCAGATCCTGCAATTTCCGGAGGCCCATAAAAGTCATACCCAGGGGATCCTGCATCACCATTCTTCCGCTAATAAAAGCAGAAGTAAGGGATTGAAAATTGGTTCTTACCGTGGCCCTCAGGCTGTCGGGGTGCAAACTCTTTTCTATGGTCGCGTAATCCGCCGAATCCAGGAAGAGCGGCAGGCGCTCGTTCACAAACGCAAAGGCCTCTTCAAACGTATCTTCGGAAAGCCTGCCCTGCACCGAGCGGACGTAAGGTTCGCAAACCGACAGGCTGTCGAGGAAACTGTCGGCCATCGCCGTGAGATCGTCGGTACTCCCCCCCTCTTCCATCCGGATCAGAACCGTGATTTTATCGGCAAATTCCAGGCTGTTCAATACGCGGGAGGCCCGGTCAGACGACTCGCTCCGGGGTATCAGACGGGTAATATCTTCTTCAAATTTTAGCTGGAAAAGCAAAAATCCCGTGAGCGACAGGTAGATCGCAGCCAGGAGCAAAGCCACGGCTTTGTTTTTCTCCACGAAACGATGAATCCGGATAAAAATCTTATGCATTCAGGGCGGTTTTAGTTCTCGAAAAACAAGCAAGCAAGGCGTACCCGAGGAGACCGGTGGCCACCGCCAGCGCCAGGGCCAGTACCGTACTTCCCACCACGTATTGCACCAGATGAAGCTGCACCACCTCCCGGTTGAGCGGCCCATCCGGAACAGTGGGAAATCCGGTCAGCCAGGAACCCACTTTCAGGGAAGCCAAAATAATCAGGGGAATAAAAGGCGGCAGGCTGACGTTGGAAAATGCGAAAGCAATCAGCTTGTTCAGTCTCAGCACATACGCCGAACCCAGCACCCCCAGGGTCTGAAAGCCCCAGAGCGGCACAATGCCCCAAAACACCCCCAACGCCATGGAAAGTGCCTTCCTGGTGCGACTGTCCCCGCTTTCCAGCAATTCCTCTTTCAGAAACTGCTTAAACTCTTTTTTTTTTAGGTTACGGAAAAAATCCCGGGGCTTGATATAACAGAGGGTGATCAGCACCAGCACCGTGTTCAGTATACTGATGCGGGTGAAGTCGCGAAACGGACGAAAATGCGAAACCCGGCCTTCCTGCGCATAGTGTACACGCACCGGCACGTTCTCCACGTGTATGCCTTTCCACGCCGCCCGTACGATAGACTCGATCTCAAATTCGAATTTGGGGGTAAAATAGCGCTTCGGCATCTGCAACAGGGGGTACAGGCGAAAACCGGACTGCGTGTCGCCCAACGCAATCCCCGTCTCAAACCGGAACCAGAAATTCGAAAATGTATTGCCAAAACTGCTTTTCCGGGGAACGCCCTCCTGGGCCATGTTCCGCTCACCAATCAGCAGGATATTGCCGTCGGAAGCATTCAGCCTTTCGATAAAAACCGGGATGTCGTCCGGGAAATGCTGCCCGTCAGAGTCAATGGTAATGGCAAACGCATACCCCATTTCAAGGGCTTTCCGAAATCCGTTTCTCAGGGCGGAACCTTTTCCCCGGTTTTTCGGGTGAGTAAGCACGGTAAGGGTGGGGAATTGCGCTAGGATCTCCCCCGTGTGGTCGGTAGAGCCGTCGTTTACCACAATCACCTCCTCCGTGTACTTCAGCACACCGCTGACCACTTCCGCCAGCGTCCGGTGATTGTTATAGGTGGGAATGATGACACACCATTTGTATTTCGACGGAACCCCCAAATCTGTTGTCTTTTGAGTGCAAAGATAGCAGGAAATTAAAAACGAAAAGCGATCGATGGGGAAATAGGTGGGAGTGGGGAGTTCCGAGTAGCGAGTTCCGAGTAGCGAGTTCCGAGTTCCGAGTTGGGAGATCGGATCGGAGGAGCACCTCTTATGCCAACCGCCTAAAACGTTCCATCGCGGACGCCAGGCTGAAAGCTGACTGCTGATAGCTGATAGCTACTTCTTCTCACTCTTCAAAAGATATCCCCCTATAAACTTCTTCAGCTCCCCTTCCGGCAGTTCCTCATAGCCCAGGGTCACAAAAGTCCGGTCTTCTTCGATATGGCCTTTGTATTTCAACACTTTCGGGGAGTTTTCCTGGATACTCAGGCGCAGCGTACGGATCTCCAGGTGGTCGGGCGACTGCGCCACCGCAGATTCCAGCAGGCGTATCCCTTCCAAAGCCAGTTTCTTTTTCTCCTCTACCCCTTTCACATACTTGCCCCAGATCAGCAGGGCGGCACCCCGGTAAGCCTGGAGAAGGGGCCTGGAAGACGATGAAATAGTCCCGGTGGTACGAAAAAGTTTCTCCGCCCCGGAGAAAGACACGGGCGCCGCCACAAACTCCTGACGCAGACGCGCGATATCCTGGGCCTGTGCATTCAAAGCCCACCCGAATAAGATGAATAGTACCAGGTGTTTCAT
>JBEBRS010000132.1:0-8581 GCA_040394705.1 Leadbetterella byssophila | reverse complement strand
ACTCACTACTCATTTTGACTTAAAAGCACTTTTATCTCCAGCTTCAGACGGTCCATGTCGCTTCTGTTGGTACCGCTGTAAATACCTCTGAAATAACCTTCCCCGTCTATCAGCATCACCTTGTCGGAATGAATAAACATCTCATCCACATGGGTAATGCTGCTGTCGTATTCGGAGGCGTCTGCTACAGGAAGGCGAAAACTTTTGATAGAAAGATCATAAATATACTGTTTGTCTCCTGTGAGCAGGTCGTAGTTTACCCGGTCGATCCCCAGGGCCCGCGCATACGAGTGAAGTACCCGTGGGGTATCGTAGCGTGGGTCTACGGTAATGCCGTAAAAATGTACATCCGGATTCTTTCTGAAAGTTTGCGCCACTTTCACCATTTGCGTATTGGCAATCGGGCAGATGGTTCCGCAGCGGGAGAAGAAGAAGTTGATCACTTTGATTCCGCCAGGCGCCACTAGGGTGCTGTCTCCGGCGGTGTTCACCAAGGTAAAGGGTGCCATCTTGGAGAACACCGTATCACTTTCCACTATCATGACTTCTCCGCTCTCGTCCGTTTCCGGGAAAAAATGAGGGAGGTCAAAATTGTTTTTCCCGAAAAATTTCAGGAATATAAATGTCAAAACCGGAATACCCAGTATTGCGAAGAGTATTCCGGTCTTCAGTGTTTTATTCATTTAAAAGAACTTTTCTACACCAAAGTATTCTCCTTCCACTAAAAGGGCTACAATTAACCAAAGTACAAAAAGAACGGGCAATACCACACTCCAGATAAAGGTCTTGGTTTCCCCGCCCAGGTGCATGAAAATACCTACGATGTAATAGGCTTTGACGATGGTCATGAGCACAAAAATACCAATCTTGGTCCACTTATAGTGATCGGCGTCTACCGTAAAAGCCACCAGGAATTCCAGACCCGTCAGGATCAGCAGTATCCAGAATACTTTCCAAAGGTGTTTGGTGTTTGGTTTTTGTCTTTCTATGGATGAATGTTCTGCCATTTCAAATAAAATTTAATGTGTTAAACCAGGTAGAAAAAGGTAAATACAAATACCCATACAAGGTCAACAAAGTGCCAGTAGAGACCCACTTTCTCTACCATTTCATAATGCCCTCTTTTTTCGTACAAACCGTTTGTAGCATTGTAAAATACCATAATATTCAGCAATACCCCGATAAATACGTGGAATCCGTGGAAACCGGTAATAAAGAAGAAAAGATTGGCAAAGTTTGGCGGACCATATTCATTGATCCCCAGTTTGGCACCGAAGATGGTGGTGCCGTCTTCCAGGGTAAAACCGTGCTCGGTACCGTGAATAAAGTGGCTCCATTCCCAAGCCTGTGACGAAAGGAAAATGAAACCGCCGAGGATGGTCCACAGCATCCATTTTTCCACATCTGCTTTGTCTCTTCTGTGTCCGGCTTCTACGGCAAGTACCATCGTAACCGAGCTAAAGATCAGGATGAAGGTCATAATCCCCACAAAGACAAGAGGGAGGTCTATGCCGTGCAGAAACGGTACGGCTTTAAATACCTTTTCGGGAATAGGCCAGTAAAGTTGAGAAAACTCAAAGGTCTTGTGCGTCATTCCCGCCACCGCTTCACTAAAAGTGGGGTAGCCAAAACGGATCATTCCGTAGGTCACCAGAAAGCCGGAAAATGTGAATACGTCAGAAAGTAGAAATATCCACATCATTATTTTGCCGTAACCTGCTTTCAGGGGTTGGGTGCCGCCCTGCCATAAAAGGTGAGCCGGGTTTACAGATGTTTTCTCAACTGCCATAAGTGTACGTTAAAATTCAAACAAATTTATAAATCTATTACTTTAATTCAAAAACTACTATCTGAAATATATCAGGAAAAGGAAAAGGTACACCCAAAGTATGTCCAGAAAATGCCAGTAGGTGGCGCAGACCTCAATCTGCGTCGTGTTTTCAGCCCTGATTTTTCCTTTAAACGTACTGTAAAATGCGTAGAGTAAAACGCCCAGGCCGGTAATAATATGAAACAGGTGCATACCGGTCAGCACGTAATAAAATGACTCCGCAGGGTTCCCTTTTACATACACACCTGCTTTCTGAAGTTCCTGCCAGCCCAGTACCTGCAATACCAGGAAAAGGATTCCACCCGCCGCGGTCACCGTAATGAGGGTTCTAAGCCGCGAAATCTGATCTCTCCTGGCCGCTTTCACCGAAAGATGCATGGTGGCACTGCTCACGAGAAGCACCGCCGTGCTGATATAAAAGATAAAAGGAATCTCAAACTCCGTCCAGTTGCCCTCCGCCCTTCTCACCAGGTATGCGCTGGTAAAAGCCGCGAAAAGCATAATGATGGAGATGATGAATAACCATATAATAAACTTCCAGGGATTAACCGTATAAATAGGTTTTATATCTTGTGCCATCATATTATACTTTGTCTAAGAGATACGCAATCTGTACCACCGGCAAGTACAGGAAAGAACCAAACATCAGCTTTAAAGCCGCTTTATTGGTCCGCTCTTTCATGAGGTGCAAAGTCTGCGTTAAAAATAATACCCCCGACAACAGCGCAATCACCGCCGAATTGATACCGGTCATTCCCAAATAATAGGGAATCCAGCAGAGGGGCAATAAAAACAAGGTGTACGACATGATCTGGAAGGCGGAAGAAAGGTCTCTTCCTCCTTTGGAAGGAAGAAGTTTAAAGCCCGCCTTACGGTAGTCGTCGTCCAATACCCAGGCAATCGCCCAGAAATGAGGGAACTGCCAGAAGAACTGGATCGCAAACAGGATGCCGGGCTCCAGCCCGAAGTGGCCCGTGCTGGCTATCCAGCCAATCATGGGAGGAAACGCGCCGGGTAGAGCGCCTACGGCTACGGCCACGGGGCCCACCCGCTTTAGAGGGGTATATACAAAACCGTACAGAATCAGGGAAAGCAGGGCCAGCAAACAGGCCTGCAGGTTAAAAACCGACCACAAGAGGCCGAGACCTGCCAGTCCGCAGAGCACACTAAAGCCTGCGGCTTCCGCTACCGAAAGACGCCCGGAGGGCAAAGGACGGTGCTGGGTTCTCGACATAAGCTTATCCAGCTCCTTCTCCTTGATCTGGTTAATCACATTCGCCGAGGCCGTGACCAGGAAAGACGCGAGACCGAAGAGCAGAAGATACCCTGTCTGCCACGTGGGAGAAGCCAGGGCGTATCCGAAGCAGCTACTGAAAACCACGGTGATCGAGAGCCTGAATTTGGTCAGATCAAAATAAGCTCTCGCTTTTTCAGCGGCCGATATATGTAATGTACTGTTCATTTATTATCCGGGTTCAGGGTGAAATACAGGATAAACTGTATCGATACAATCACCACTGAGAATGTCAGGTGTAAAGGTTGCAACGCAGCGGGAAATCCCGCCAGACTGAGTACCGCACCGGAAACCACTTCCGCGATCACCAGCACGAGCGCCCACAAGGCGAAACTTCTGAAAACCGGGCTGCTGAACCTCCCTTTTATTTTCTTATATACGATTCCGTGCAGTACGAGGATAAATACCGAAAGTACGGCATGGAAAACCACTTTTCCTTTTACTTCGCCGATCCATTCGCTTCGGTTATGATCGCCCAGCAACTGCTGCGCATGATCAATTCCTTCGCGGATCTGGGTTCCGAACACGATCTGTCCGATGGTGACAAACAGCACCAGCATCAGCAGGAAACGGATGTCGGCTTTCTTTTCCGTACCCTGTATCATCGGATGCCCCTCGTACGATTTCAGCACGGCCCAGATCAGGAGGGCCAGGATCACTACGGCTACCACCATGTGCAGGGTGATCAGTCCGGGGTGCAGTTCTGACGCCACTACACGGGCGCCAAGCCAGCCTTCATACGCCACCAGGAAAAAAGACAGCAGGCAGATGTAGAAGATTTTTCTCCGGGTTTTGAAATAGGCCCGGTAGGCCAGAACTACGGTGATAAAGATAAAAATCCCTACGGAAACCCCTACCAGCCTGTTCACGTACTCGGTCCAGGTCTTCACGGCATTGAATTCTACCTCGCCCTTCAGGTCGGCACCAAAGATCTCCTGGTAATTCACCGGAAGCTGATCTACCGAAGTAGGAGGCACCCACATTCCGAAGCAGCGGGGCCAGTCGGGACAACCCATACCTGACCCCGTGGCTCGTACAAACCCGCCGACAAATATTAAGAAAATGACAGCGATGATTGTAATGACGGCAAATTTCCTGAATGATCTTCCCACCAGCTACAAGCCCCGATCAGTCGGGAATAGAATGATCGTATTTTATATTCTCAATTTCTTTCTCTTTCGCGATGAGTTCATTCTCTTCCGGAGTATTAGACTCAGGAGTGGCCGAGAATGGCACATTCTGAGGGATGAAATCATCGGGAGCACCCGGTTTCGAGTAGTCATAAGGCCACCTGTATACCGTAGGGATTTCGCCCGGCCAGTTGCCGTGTCCCAGGTCTACCGGGGTAGTCCATTCCAGCGTATTCGATTTCCATGGGTTCGCTGACGCCTTCTTCCCTTTAAACATAGAGTAGAAGAAGTTATAGATGAAGATAAACTGGGCGAAAACGGTAATCGCGGCCGCTATAGTAATCACGATGTTCAGGTCGGCGAAAGTATCGAAAACCTTGAATCCTGACCATTGGTAATATCTTCTCGGGAAGCCCGCGATACCAATGTAGTGCATAGGTATGAAGACCATATACACCCCGATAAAGGAGATCCAGAAGTGGATATACCCCAGGGTACTGTTCATCATTCTGCCGTACATTTTCGGGAACCAGTGGTACACGCCCGCAATCATGGAAAAGAAAGCAGCAGAGCCCATCACCAGGTGGAAGTGTGCCACCACGAAGTAGGTATCGTGCAGCTGGATATCCAGGGCAGCATTTCCAAGAATAATACCTGTCAGACCACCGGAAACGAAGAAGGATACCATACCAATAGCAAACAGCATGGCCGGTGTAAAGATCAGGTTTCCTCTCCAGAGGGTCGTGATATAGTTAAATCCTTTTACCGCAGAAGGAACCGCGATGATCAGGGTCAACAGCATAAAGATAGAGCCCAGGAAGGGGTTCATTCCCGTTACGAACATGTGGTGCGCCCATACGATAAAGGCGAGTACCATAATGCCCAGCATGGAAAGAATCATGGCTTTGTAACCAAAGATAGGTTTCCGGGAGTTGGTCGAGATGATTTCAGACGTGATACCGAAAGCCGGCAGAATCACAATATACACCTCAGGGTGCCCCAGGAACCAGAAAAGGTGCTGGAACAGGATAGGGCTACCGCCCTGGTTGGGCAGGGCCTGACCCTGGATATAAATGTCGGAAAGGTAGAAACTGGTTCCGAAACTTCTGTCAAAGATAAGCAGCAAGGCCGCGGAAAAGAGTACAGGAAAAGAAAGGATACCCAGTACAGCGGTAAATAGGAAAGACCAGATGGTCAGCGGCAATTTGCTCATCGACATCCCCTTGGTCCGCAGGTTCAGGGTAGTGGTCACGTAGTTAATACTGCCCAGCAAACTGGAGGCAATAAAGATGGCCATAGCCACCAGCCACAAGGTCATACCTGTACCGGAACCCGGGTTGGCCTCTTCCAGCGCGCTCAGAGGAGGGTAGATCACCCAGCCCCCGCCGGCCGGCCCATGGGGCAGGAAGAGGGAGATAAACATCAAAACCCCGGCAATAAAGAACAACCAGTAGGAAATCATGTTCATAAAACCGGAGGCCATGTCGCGGGCACCAATCTGAAGCGGAATAAGCAGGTTGGAGAAAGTACCGCTCAAACCGGCCGTCAGTACAAAGAATACCATGATGGTACCGTGCATGGTCACCAGGGCCAGGTAAAAGTTATTGTCCAGTTTTCCTGACTCGTTGATCCAGTGTCCCAGGAATGGCTTCAGGAAAGTCATGTCCATATCCGGGAAAGCCAGTTGCAGACGGAAAATCACGGACATTAATCCGCCCAGTACCGCCCACAGAATGCCTGAGATCAGGTATTGCTTCGCAATCGTCTTATGGTCAAGAGAAAATACATATTTACTAAAGAAGCCTTGTTCGTGGTGCTCCTCATGTCCGTGTTCAGCGTGACCGTGTTCTTCTGCTAGTGAATGAGCTGCCATATCTATAATTTCGTAATTTTTTATGCTTAGTTAATTTCTACTGCGGCTGCTACTGCCGTAGAATCGTTCGCGGCGGGTAAAGCGTCCGCTTCAATATAACGGAGGGCTCTCGCCTTCAGTTTTTCCGGTACATGCACCAGGAGATCCGGGTTCAGGGTCAGGATAGGTTTTTGCTCCCTTTTCCATTTGGCGTAATCTTCCGGCTCGTCTACTTTCAGCACCATACGCATACCGAAGTGCGACTTACCGCAGATTTCCGTACAGGCAATCTCGTAGTCGAACTCCGAATCGCCCAGGGCGGCTTTCATTTCGTCAGTAGACTTATCGGCGATAAACCAGAACTTGGTAGGCATACCCGGCACGGCATCCATTTTTACCCGCATGTGGGGAATGAACACACTGTGCAGTACATCTCTTGCCTTGATTTTCAGCAGAACCGGTTTTCCTTTCGGAATATGCAGTTCGGTAGAATTGTAGAAGTCATCGTAGGAGTTCGGGTCGGTGAAGTCAAGCCCCAGTGGGTTTCCTTCTCCGTCGTTCATCAACTTATAATTCGATTTTCCGAATTCACCGTCTTCTCCCGAGTACCGCACCATCCAGGCAAACTGCCGGCCGGTGATTTCGATTACTTCGGCGTCCTCGGGCGCATCCGAGGTGATTTCACTCCACACCACCAGGCCCGAAAGGACCAGACCGGTCATGACTACTGCCGGAACGGTAGTCCATACTACCTCCAGGGTATTGTTATGGGTATAGAACGCGGCTTTTCTTTTGCCTGAATGACGATAGAGGTAAGAAAATACAAACAGGAAACTGTTGACCAGGAAGAAAGCCACGGTAATAATGGCCATCGATACCCAGAACCAGAAATCCGTTTGCCGTCCGTGTACCGAAGAGGCTTCCGGCAGGAAATACTGGGAATAATGGATATAAGACCAGGTGGTAGCGATAACCGCCAGGATCCAGAATATCAGCAGGCCTGCCGCATTGATATTGTTGGCCGAGTCGGGCGCACCCTGGTAAGAAGGATCACTTTCCGCCGCCTTATTTTTATTGATAATTTTTCTGGTTTGCGATATAACTTTAAATGTTAGAACTACAAACAGAATGGTCAGTATTGCAATTATGTATATCATCTTGTAAATAATAACGCTTTTTTAAATCATATATCGTGGTGAGTACTTTCCTGGAGGAAAGGATGGTTCCGGGTATACAGATTCGCTTTGGTCAGTTGGTTCGCCACGAAAATGATAAACACGGCCGCAAAAGTAAGGGTAGTACCCACCTCAATCAAACCGATTCCCCCCTGATCTTTTGCCACACCGGGCATGATCATCTGGTAAAAGTCAAACCAGTGGCCTATCAGGATAGAAGCACAAGCCAGTTTCAATAAGGTAAAATTACGTTTTGAATTCCGGGCCATCAGGATTAGGAACGGAAATACAAAGTTTAACACCAGGTTAATGATGAAGGGCCACAGATAACGGCCGCCGTATCCTTGGGTTCTCTCTATAAAATAGATGGTTTCTTCGGGCATGTTGGCGTAGTAAATCAGGAGATACTGGCTAAACCAGGTGTAGGTCCAGAAGATAGAGAAACCGAAGATCAGTTTGCCGAGGTCCTGAAGAACACTCAGGTTAACCGCTTTCAGGTAACCGTTTTCTTTCAGGAAGATTACGGTCAGCATCATGGCCGATAATCCTGCCGCATGCCATGAAGACAGGTGATACCAGCCGAACATGGTAGAGAACCAGTGTGTATCAATAGACATGGTCAGGTCCCATGCCGCGGTAGAAGAGGTAACCGCGAAGAATAAAAGGAATATTTTGGAATAATTTCTGCTTTTGTAGTAATAATCGAGGCCACCGTATTGGTCTTCCAGAAGCGAAAACTTCCTTACCTGCATCCAGAGAAAATACCAGATCACAAAATACAGTACCATACGCACCAGAAAGAAAGGAATGTTCAGAAACCAGCTCTTCGTGGCAATGATGGCGTCGTAGTTGGCTGAAGCAGGGTCCATGATGCCGTCGTGCGTCCAGTGGAAAATCATGTGCCGGGTAGACGGGATCAGGAAAAGAGCGAGCATGATCACCGAAGGTACTACCGCGAAGGCGGGAAACGCTTCTGCGACCCGCTTCATGCTGGTCTGCCAGCCGGCTTTGGCTACATAGTTATAGGCAATGAAAAACATCCCCACTATGGAGATTCCTATAAAATACACGCTGTTCATCCACAGGTTAGCGATAAGACGGCTGGTCAGGGTAGCTCCATGGTGGTCGCCCCCATGTTCATCCGCGTGATGCCCGGCGTGATCCCCATGTCCCAGAGGCCACCACCCTTTATGAATGAGTAAAGCACCCAGGGCCACCAGAACCACACCGATCAATGCGGAGATGATCAGCTTTTTTCTGAGGGCCGGACTGAATTCAAATGATTCGTCAAGTGAGGGT
>JBEBRS010000131.1:0-8872 GCA_040394705.1 Leadbetterella byssophila | reverse complement strand
TTTTCGATAGAAACTTTTAATACTCTCTTTCGGGCTGCAAAATTAGATAAAAAATCTCTTTTGTTAAAGAAAATCCTTTATTTATAGTTTTTTAAATTTCGGAAAGGGTTCCGGATATCAGGCAGCAAAATGCAAGTTGAGGTATTGAACCAAACCCGGAGGGTGATTTTGAAGAACCTGAATCCGTTTACTTCACTAATCTTCATTTCTTCATGTTTAAAAATTTAATTTCTTTTAAACATGAAGAAATGAAGGGAAATGAAGGTGGTATTTCCCCGCAGCAGAAAGTTGCACCAGCCCCAGGCTATCTGCGCTTCTTGCCGGTCGGCTTCTTTTTAAAATCCCCCTTCGTATTCTTTGCCTTCTTTTCGTGAAATGCCCCCTGGAAAGTGGGGTCTTCTTTCTTGCGCTGGTTATCGATGGCTTTGAGCATTTCCTGGTTTTCTTCGAAAGGCGTTTCTTCGATTTTCACCCCGTTTGGAATCTCCAGTTCAGGGATCTGCGTTCGAATCAGCTTCTCAATTTTGGCAAAATGATATTCTTCATGTTTGAGCACGAAGGTCCAGGCGACTCCCTCGGCTCTGGCCCTCCCCGTACGGCCTATCCGGTGCACGTAATCTTCGTAAATCAACGGCACATCGAAGTTAATCACATGACTTACTGCTGAAACGTCTATTCCCCGGGCGGCCACGTCAGTAGCTACCAGCACCTGCACTTCGCCCGACTTAAAGTCTTCGATGGAATTGATACGGGTATTTTGTCCTTTATTGGCATGTAAAACCCGTATATTCTTCGCCCCCACTACCTTCCTTTCCAGGAACTTAAACACATTATCGGCTACGGTCTTTGTTCTGCAGAAAATAATGGCACGGCTGATGGTAGTATTTTCAAAAAGGTAGCCCAGCAGGTTAATCTTGGTCTTAAAGTTGGGCAGGCGGTAAACGCCCTGTTCCACCGTTACAGCTGTAGTGGCGGAGGGCGTAATCTCGATCCGGAGGGGCGCCTCCAGGAACTCCTCAGACAGGGCTTCTACCCTGGGTTGGAAAGTAGCGGAAAAAAGGAGATTTTTTCTTTTTCGGGGAATTACCTCCAGTACTTTCCGGATCTGGGGCATAAAACCCATGTCCATCATCTTGTCGGCCTCATCCAACACCAGGTACTGCAAGCTCTTTACCGGAATCTCTCCTGCCAGGTACAGGTCCATGAACCGCCCCGGCGTAGCCACGATAATATCCACTCCTTTTTTCAGGTTTTCGATCTGGGTTTTCGGCCCTAATCCGCCGTAAAGCGCCACCATACGGAGATCGGTATACTTGCCGAGGTCGGTAGCCGCCTGGTGAATCTGCATCACCAGTTCACGGGTAGGCGCCAGCACCAGGGCCCGCATACTGCTGCCCTGGGCATATTTGACCTTCATGAGTATGGGCAGGAGGTAAGCGGCGGTTTTGCCCGTACCCGTCTGGGCTATTCCCAATACATCGTGCCCGGCCATAACCATGGGAATGGCTTTCTCCTGGATCTCCGTGGGTTCGGTGTATCCCATCTCTTCTACTGCACTAATCAGCTGCTTATTAAGGTCTAAATCTTTGAAAGTCTTGCTCATGGCGCAAAGTTACGGCATTATTGCCCAGCCTCCTAGCTCCCTTTTCAATACCGTGAAAACACGGTGTAAGATACCGTGTTTTCACGGGGCTGTATGTCAACCTAAAAGCTTAACTTTGCACCGGGAGTAATCCCCATGATACATTTTTATTAGGGTTAATTGGTTTTGTTAATCCACCCGATTTGACAGGTAATGACCATTGGACAATTTTCTCCAATGGTCATTTGTTTTAGCCCTGGGTTTCGCGGCGGCTATCAAACCAGTTGATTTTTCCCGCCAGGTACATGAGGGTGGCGAGAATTACGAACAACCCGATAGACCCCACCAGCAAAGCATAGTCTTCCAGCTGCATCAGCACAAAGTTAAAACCAAAGAACAAGGTCAGGATTCCGGCAAAGATACCGGCCGTAAGCGTACTCCTCGAAATGTTTCTCACAAACCAGGAAATGATTCCGTTGGTGGCCAGAAAAGCCCCCAGATAGGCCGGGTTAAAACCGATATGTTCACTAAACGACAAAAGCAGGGTATAAAAAATCACCAGGGCCGCCCCGATCAGGCCGTAATGAATAATATGAAAAGGCGTCTGCCTCAGAATCTCTGTAAACAGCAGGGCTAAGAACGCCAGGGCAATCACCAGTACGCCGTATTTCAGGGTACGATCGGTTTGCTGGTACAGGTCTACGCCGTCAGGGAAGGTTACTTTCACCGCCTGTACCCCCAGAGGCGCTATGCCCTTATCGCCCAATCCTTCCGAGGGAAGACCCACGATGGCGTGGCTCCACTGCTGGGGAATTTTGCGGTCAAGGCTCTGCACCGACCACCGGGCCTCAAAGGTGTCTCCTTTTACCTCGTGTTCCACCGGAAGGTAATCCCCGTCAAAACCCGGACTGCCCCAGTCGCCCTTCACCCGGATTTCATTTTCCCTGCCCAGGGGAGCGATACTGATAAAATCCGATCCCCTGACGTTCAGCTTCACGCTAAATGCACCCCGGGCATCTTTCGCTTCCGACAGATCCAGGGGGGCAGCGAGGTTTTCCTTAAACAAAGCCAGAGGTTCGCTTCCCGCTTCCAGGCTCTGGGCGTTCCAGGTAAGTTCGGGAAACGCGCTCAGTCCCTTCAGGTCTGAAATGCCCAGCACCAGGCGGGCTTTGTCCCAGGCCACCGCTTCCGGCCTCACCCCCTCTTTTTCCAGATTAAGGCCCGAAAAGTCGCCCGTCATGGTGGTAACCGACTGGTACACTACTGAGCGGTACAGACTTCTCCTTCGGGTTTCCGGCTTGACTTCCTGGCTCACCTTCAGGGTATTCGGCAAGAGGTGCAGGTACTCGGTCTGATAGGAAACCAGGGTTTTCACCTGTCCGCCTTCATTCACTTTACTAATAATTTCCTTTTCATAAGGAATCACCAGCACCGGACCGGCCAGCTCCTGGCTCTGCCCCCACTTCGAGGTAATTTCCATACCCACCTCCTGCTTTCTCCGGCTTCGTTCGTGTACCAGTTCCGAAATCATGACCAGGGGAATCAGAAGGCCCAGGCCCAGTAGGCCTATACACAGGAGTTTCAGGAAGCCGATTCCCGAAGCGATTTTTTTAGACGACTCGTTTGTTTTCATTATATATTCGTTTTTAGATGTTCGACACGAAACACCGGACATTCAGACCGGTTTAAAAAGCTAGTTTAATTAATTATAAAGTACTTTGTTTTTAAAAGTTAATGAATAAAAAAATTTACCTCCCCTGTTTAATCAGCTGTTCCAGGGCCGTCAGGTGATCCTGAAAAGCCCTTTTCCCGGAGGGCGTACCTTTATACCGGGTATTCGGCTTGCGGTCAATAAAAGTTTTGATCACCTCAATATACCCGGCCTTTTCCAATGACTTGAGGTTGGAGGCCAGGTTTCCGTCTGTCAGGTCGAGGAGTTCTTTCAGGGAATTGAAGTCATAGTCTTCGTTCACCATCAGCACACTCATGATCTGCAGCCGGATCCGGCTTTCCAGCACTTTGTCGTATAAGGATAAATCCATGTTCACGCTCCGTATTTTTTAATAATGACCCCTCCATAGAGAATATGAAGCACCCCGAAGCCCAGGGTGAAAAACAGCAGACCAAAAGGCGCGTACCCGTAGGCCAGCAGTCCCAGGCCGATTTGCAAAATTCCTAAAACTCGTAATTCCTTAAATGAAACCCGGCTACCGGCATAGAGGGCCAGGCCATAGAATACCAGCACGGCGGGTATCAATACTTCATAATGCCCTTTGACCAGCGCCATCACGGCCACGGCTCCCCCGGTGAGAAGGGGTACCGCCACCGAGGCAAGTAAAATGCGACTGGCGGGGTTCCAGGCGGCCTGGCCCGCTTTACTTGCTTTCTTTAAAGCCAGGAAGACTCCGGTACCGAGAGAAAGTAGTAAAAGTGCCGCGGCCGTACCTACCAGTATGCCCACGGCATTCTCCGCATCGGATATCCATTCACGGAGGCCGGTACGAAACCCGTAATCTCCGAATTTTTGCGCCAGGAAACCTACGGCCAAAAGGGTATACACCCCGGCCAATATGCCCGAAAGTCCGCTAATGGAAATGAATTTGGTGGATTTCTCCATTAAAGACCGGATATGGCTCAGGTCTTTCAACAAGTCGCCTTGATTCATTGCAAAGTACTTTTTGTTTCAAAGTAAATATATACAACTTCAATTTCCAAATATTGGGGTGATAAATTTTAGTGGAAGTTCCGAGTAGCGAGTTCCGAGTAGCGAGTAGGGAGTAGCGAGTGGGGAGTGGGGTTAGGATTTTTTTGAGTTGGAATCCGCGCTTTTGTTATGGGTGAATTTTGCTTTGTAGGCCTAACTCCCTGAAATGCCATGTCCTCTGATTTGCGGAAAAAGCGCATAAAGGAGACCATTTGCATTTTAGTTTTGCACTATTCCAATATAATTTTGCAATTCCCGGCAAAAAGGAAAATTTCTTTCCTGTTTTCTTTGATTATCATCCGCCGTCATTTTACACTTGTATAGTGCAAAACAGAAAAATAGCGAATATTCGCTATTAGCGAAAATAACAAAAACAGTGGCAGAAGAACTTAACAAATACAGCAAAACCCTTACCCAGGAAGTCAGCAATCCCGCTGCACAGGCCATGCTCTACGCTATCGGCCTGAAGCAGGAGGACATGCGGAAACCCCAGATCGGGATAGCCAGCACAGGATACGAAGGAAACCCCTGCAATATCCACCTGAACGGCCTTTCGGTACACGTGAAAAAAGGTATACAGGCGAACGACATGGTCGGATTGATCTTTCACACCATTGGCGTGTCTGACGGCATGACCAACGGTAACGACGGCATGAGCTTTTCTCTCCCCAGCCGCGATATCATAGCAGACTCCATAGAAAATGTGGTTTCTGCCCAATGGTACGACGGGGTAATTACCGTGGTGGGGTGCGACAAAAACATGCCGGGAGCCGTGATGGCCATGGCCCGCCTGAACCGCCCCTCCATCATGGTATACGGCGGAACCGTGCGCTCCGGCTCGTACAAAGGCCAGAAACTTGACATCGTGTCTGCCTTTGAGGCCTACGGCAAAAAAATCAACAATGCCATCTCCGACGAAGATTACCTGGGGGTGATCCAGAACTCCATTCCCGGACAAGGCGCCTGTGGCGGCATGTATACGGCCAATACCATGGCCTCCTCCCTGGAAGCCCTGGGCATCACCCTGCCGGATACCTCTTCCTACCCCGCTACCCACGAAGGGAAAATAGCAGAATGCGTGGCAATAGGGGCAGCAATGAAAAATTTATTGGCTAATAATATCCTTCCGAGAGATATTATTACCCGCAAATCTATTGAAAATGCACTCACGATTGTCATGGCCCTGGGCGGATCTACGAATGCCGTACTGCATTATCTGGCCATTGCCCACGCCGCCGATGTGCCTTTGACCTACAAAGACATTCAGGATATTTCAGACCGCACGCCTTTCCTGGCCGACCTGAAGCCCTCAGGCAAGTATTATATGGAAGACGTGCTGGCCATCGGCGGCGTACCCGCCATCATGAAGTACCTGCTGAACGAAGGACTGATCCATGGCGACTGCCTGACCATTTCCGGGAAAACCGTAGCGGAAAACCTGGAAAACGTACCGACCCTAAATTTTGAAACCCAGAATATTGTACACCCGCTCAGCAACCCTATCAAGCCGAGCGGACATATCCAGATCTTGTACGGCAACCTGGCCGAAAGAGGTGGCGTGGCCAAGATTACGGGAAAAGAAGGGCTGAAATTTGAAGGAACGGCCAAAGTGTGCGATAAAGAAGAAGAAATGCTGGAGGCCATTGCCCGGGGAGAAATCAAAGAGGGGCAGGTGATCGTGATCCGGTACGAAGGCCCCCGCGGCGGACCCGGAATGCCCGAGATGCTCAAACCTACCTCCGCGGTGATGGGCGCCGGCCTCGGCGACAAGGTAGCCCTGATTACCGACGGGCGCTTCTCCGGCGGAACCCACGGCTTTGTGGTAGGACATATCGCCCCTGAAGCCTACGAAGGCGGCACCATTGCCCTGGTGAAAGACGGTGACACCATCACCATTGACGCCGAAACCCGGGAGCTCCACCTCCACGTGTCAGACGAAGAGCTGGCGGAAAGACGGAAAAACTGGAAACCTCTTACTCCCCCTTTCATCGAAAAAGGAGTACTGAGAAAATATTTTAAGAACGTATCTGCGGCCGACGAAGGCTGTGTTACCGATAAATAAAGAGTTCAATCGGCTTTATCCGGCACGGCCTTAGCCCTGACCACTGAAAGCTAAAATTTATATGGATGAAATAGCCATGAGCAATGAGCTTTGAGAAACCGGCACTCCAACCTGCCGGCGAGCAAGCTGAAAGCTGATAGCTTAAGGCTGAAAGCTAAAATTTATACTGATGAAAACAAGCGAAGAAACCGAAACCCTGGAAGCGATAGCTCCGGCTAAATTTCTTTCGGGCGGACAAGCCCTGATGGAATCGTTCATTCAGGAAGGGGTAGACCTGATTTTTGGTTACCCGGGAGGGGCCATTATGCCCATTTATGACGCGCTCTACGACTACACCGACCGCATCAACCACGTGCTGGTGCGCCACGAGCAAGGGGCCGGACACGCGGCGGAAGGCTTTGCCAGAACCAGCGGAAAGGTAGGAGTTTGTATGGTCACCTCTGGTCCCGGCGCTACCAACCTGGTCACACCCATTGCAGACGCCATCATTGACTGCACCCCCATGGTGGCCATTACCGGCCAGGTGTTTTCAGGCCTGCTGGGTACCGATGCCTTCCAGGAAACGGATGTAATCGGCGTCACCATGCCCATCTGCAAATGGAACTACCAGGTGACCGACCCCGACGAAATTCCGGAAGTGATGGCCAAGGCATTCTTTATCGCGCGTTCCGGCAAACCGGGCCCCGTAGTGATTGACATCACCAAAGACGCCCAGGTGAAAGCCATGACCCGGCCGTTTTCCTATAAAAAGGTAGAAAAACTGATCTCTTACAATCCCCGGGTGACGCCCAAACAGGACCAGATTGAGAAGGCGGCAGAGCTGATCAACAAAGCCAAGAGGCCCTATATCCTGTTCGGACACGGCGTGCTGATCTCCCAGGCTATGGATGAGTTCCGCGCCTTCGTAGAAAAAACGGACATTCCCTGCGCCAGCACCCTTCTCGGCATTTCCGGCATACCGGTAGACCACCCCAATTACATGGGCTGGCTGGGCATGCACGGCATGTACGCACCGAACGTAATGACCGACAAATGTGACCTGGTGATTGCCATTGGAATGCGTTTCGACGACCGGGTTACCGGTGACGCTACCAAGTTTGTGAAACAGGCGAAAATTATTCATATCGAGGTAGATCCGGCAGAAATCAATAAAATCAAATTTGCCGACGCCCCCGTGGTGGGTGATGCCAAAGAGGCTCTGAAACAGCTCATGCCCCTGGTAAAAGAAGGCGACTATACCGCCTGGAAAAATGAATTCCGGAAACTGGAGGCTCCGGAAAAAGAGCTGGTCACTGATCCCGACCTGAAAGGAGAAGGCCAGATCAAAATGGCTGAAGTAGTGAAGATGGTCTCCGAAAAAACCAAAGGAGAAGCCTGTATTGTGGTGGATGTGGGCCAGCACCAGATGGTTTCGGCGCGGTATTATGATTTCAGGAAACCGCATTCTTATATCGCTTCCGGCGGACTGGGCACTATGGGATTCGCTATACCTGCCGCTTTGGGCGCCAAATTCGGCGCACCCGACAGAGAAGTGGTATCGTTTATCGGCGACGGGTGCTTCCAGATGACCATACAAGAGCTGGGCACTATCACCCAGTCCGGACTGCCCGTAAAGCTGGTGATCCTGAACAATAACTTCCTCGGAATGGTACGGCAATGGCAGGATCTCTTCTTTGAGAAACGCTATTCCTTCGTGGAACTACAGAATCCCGACTTTATCACCATTTCCAGGGGATTCGGCCTGGAAGCCAACCGGGTAACCGAACGCGAAGACCTGAGTGCCGCCCTGGATGCCATGCTGGCCTCAGACAAAGGCTATGTACTGGAAGTAGTAGTGGAAAAAGAAGAAAATGTATTCCCGATGGTTCCGGCAGGTACCAGTGTATCTGAAATCCGTTTAAAATAACAAGAAAGATGACGCAATATACTATATGTGTGTACGGAGAAAACGCGGTAGGTCTGCTGAACAAGATCACCATCATTTTTACCCGGAGACGAATCAACATTGACTCCCTCACGGTATCGGAAACCGTACGAAAAGGAGTATCCCGCTTCACGATTGTGATCAAACATGAAAAACGGGAGGACGTGGAAAAACTGGTGCGCCAGATCAGGAAAGTAGTGGAAGTACTGGCGGTTTTCGGTTACCTGAACCACGATATCGTGTACAACGAAATCGCCCTCTTTAAGATCCCTACCCCGGTGAATGCCAAGCCCATTGACATTGACACCATCAACAAGGTATACAAAGCCTGGGTGGTGTACTGGGAACTGGACTATGTGGTGATCGAAAAAACGGGTACGGAAGAAGAGATTTTCGAGTTTTTCCGTTACCTCAAGCCCTATGGAATCACTGAATTTGTTCGCTCAGGACGTGTTGCCGTAGGAAAAACCCCTCAGGGACTGGTAGAATACCTTCCGGAAGAAATGGAATGGGAATATGCCGTATAATTTCAAATCGTAATTTATAAAAAATCATATTAAAAATGGCAAAATTAAATTTTGGCGGAGTAGAAGAAGAAGT
>JBEBRS010000130.1:0-8885 GCA_040394705.1 Leadbetterella byssophila | reverse complement strand
GAGCGTAGTCGAGAACTGAGCGTAGTCGAGAACTGAGCGTAGTCGAGAACCGAGCGAAGCTCCGAGAACCTGCGTAATCGAGAACCGAATTACAGGCTGGCGGCCTTCTGCCGGAGCTCTTCCAGGATAACTTCTTTCATCAGCAGCTTCCTTCTTTGCGTTTTCAGGTTGCTCTGAATCATTTTTTCCATCTCCTCGTCCATCCGCTGACCGTCATAAGAACGGATCAGCTCGTCGAGGTCAGTACGCGCCCTTCTAACGATACTTTCCATTTCCCGGTATTTGGTCAGATCTTTCTGCTTGTCTGACAGGAAGTTGAAAGTAGGATATTTACGGGCAATTACCTTATGCAGGTAGCTGAGTTCAAATATCTTATCGCACGCCGCACGGAAACGTTCCGCGATGGTACGGTCGGCCAGGTGCGCGGGAATCCGGATCGTCTTCCATTCGTTCAGGAGGAACTTGGCCCGGTTAGTGGCCGCGAACATGTCATCGGATTCCGAGAGTTTCTCTACCTCCTTAACCATATTCATCTGCGCTTCCACGCGGGGGTCAAGCCGCTTCTTCGGCTGTATACCTTTCGCCTGGCAATATTTTTCGTAAAACAGGGAAGTCGGCCTCTTGAAGTTTTTGAACAGGGCCTTCAGGATTTTCGGCGGAATTTCGCCGATGATTTTCCATTCGGTCTGGTAATTCTTCAGATCCAGGAAAGCTTCGTCCCAGTCGGTCCGCTCTACCAGCTCTTCCGCTTTCTGAATGAGGTCGTTATACTTGGCTACCCGCTCATCAATTACCCGGTTTTGTTCTTCAAAAAAGGCTTTTCTGGCTTGGTAGAACGTATCAAGAATAGACTTGAATTCCTCTTCAATGGCCGCATTAAGACCCTTCTCTACAGGACCTGTCCTGATCCAGCGGGTCCGGATTTCCTGTAGGGTATCCGCAGTTTCTTTCCATTCCTGGCTGTGTTCATACGGCTTCGCTTCATCAATCAGTTGACGTTTGATTTCCAGGTTGGAAAGTTGGTTCTGCTCAATGAGGCTCACCAGATCTTTTTCCATCACTTCCAGTTTGTCCAGAAGAGGAAGGAAATTGCCGATGCCGTCAAAATTCAGAAGTCTTTTCCTTAATTGGAGAAGCTTGGTCAGATATGACCCTTTATTCTGAGCGTTTAAGATCTCTTCTTCAAGTTGATTCACTTTGGATACCGCTATTTCATACCTTCTTTCGAAGTACTGAAAAGCCTCTTCCTCCGTGTTTTTAACTTCTCCGATCTGTCTGTCGGGCATGCCCAGATACCCTTTCAAAAATACCTTACCGTCAAGGACGTAAGCGTATTCATTTTCTAACGTAACGCCTTTCATATTAATACCAGGAGTGGCCAGGTTTAAGTTATATTGTTTATTTGGTTTTGAGGTGTAAAAAAAGTAAATTTTTTGCACAATACCAAGTAAGAACGTGATATTTGTGTATTAAATTGCAATTTTAAAAAAATATATGAGCGAACAGGTGATCTTTTCGATGGCAGGAGTGAGTAAAATCATTCCTCCCAGTCGGCAAGTACTAAAAAATATTTATCTTTCATTTTTCTACGGGGCCAAGATCGGGGTACTGGGCCTGAACGGTTCCGGGAAGTCTACACTTCTCCGCGTCATCGCCGGAATAGATAAAAACATCAACGGAGAAGTAGTCTTTTCCCCCGGGTATTCGGTAGGCCTGCTGGAACAGGAACCTCAGCTGGACCCTGACAAAACGGTGAGAGAAGTGGTGGAAGAAGGGGTAGCCGAAGTGGTTGCGCTCTTAAAGGAATTTGATACCATTAACGAAGCGTTTGCCGAACCGGATGCCGATTTTGAAAAACTAATGGAGCGCCAGGGCGATGTACAGGAAAAACTGGATGCCCTGGATGCCTGGGAACTGGACTCCCGCCTGGAACGGGCCATGGATGCGCTGAGATGCCCTCCAGGAGAAGTGAAGATTTCCACCCTTTCCGGGGGCGAGAAGCGCAGGGTAGCACTGTGCCGATTGCTTTTGCAGCAGCCGGATGTACTCCTGCTTGACGAGCCCACGAACCACCTGGATGCCGAATCGGTACTCTGGCTGGAACAGCACCTGAACCAATACAAAGGTACGGTGATTGCGGTAACCCACGACCGGTATTTCCTGGACAATGTGGCCGGGTGGATACTGGAACTCGACAGGGGTGAGGGTATTCCCTGGAAAGGAAATTACTCCTCCTGGCTTGAACAAAAACAAAACCGCCTGGCACAGGAGGAAAAAAGCCAGTCGAAACGCCAGAAAACCCTGGAAAGGGAGCTGGAATGGGTGCGAATGTCGCCCAAAGGACGAACCGCGAAATCCAAGGCCCGTCTCAGCGCCTACGACAACCTCCTGAACCAGGATACCAAAGAGCGGGAAGAAAAACTGGAATTGTATATTCCGCCCGGTCCCCGCCTGGGAAACAAGGTGATCGAAGCCAAAAATATCAAAATGGGTTTCGAAGACCGGCTCCTGTATGAAAACCTGAACTTCAGCCTTCCTCCCGCAGGAATTGTGGGCATTATCGGTCCCAACGGCGCCGGTAAAACCACCCTCTTTAAACTGATCACCGGCCACCTCCAGCCCCTGGAAGGTACTTTCGAAGTGGGGGATACCGTGAAACTGGCTTATGTAGACCAGGAACACGACCAACTGGATTCCGGCAAAACGGTATACGAAATGATTTCGGAAGGAAACGAGTGGATCACCCTGGGAAACAAACAGATGAATGCGCGCGCATACGTCAGCAAATTTAACTTTGCAGGAGCAGACCAGGAAAAGAAGATCGGAGTACTGTCCGGAGGAGAACGAAACCGGGTACACCTCGCCATGATGCTGAAGGAAGGCGGGAACCTCCTGCTGCTGGATGAACCCACCAATGACCTGGACGTGAATACGCTCAGGGCCCTGGAAGAAGGACTGGAAAACTTTGCCGGCTGCGCCGTGGTTATCTCCCACGACCGGTGGTTTCTCGACCGGGTAGCTACCCATATCTTGGCTTTCGAGGGCGACTCCCAGGTAGTGTGGTTTGAAGGAAACTTTTCCGAGTACGAAGAAAACCGGAAGAAAAGACTGGGAGAGGTGGCCCCTAAAAGAATCAAATACAGAAAACTACAATAATAAATGCATCATTGTTGGCTGAACGGCAAAATCACAGACGTGGCTTCCGCCCGTTTTCACTTTAATGACCTGGGCGTACTCCGGGGGTACGGACTTTTCGATTATTTTCAAACGTATAACGGACGGCCCTTTCAGTGGGACTGGTACTGGGAAAGATTTGAGCGCTCGGCAAGAATCCTGAGAATTCCTTGTCCGCTCACCAAAGACGAAACCCACCGGATCGTATCGGAACTTTATGCCCTTCAGGGCGAAGAGAACTGTGCTTTCCGCTTCCTGCTGACCGGGGGATTTACCGCGGATTCCATCTCCATGCAGGCGCCCAATATGATTATCTTATCGGAAGATCTCCACAAAGACGTACCCGGAGAACACGAGAACGGTATCGCGGTCATGACCTATGAGTTTGTGCGCGACCTGCCCATGCTGAAAAGTACCGACTATAAACATCTGCTGATTCTGCGTCAGGATTTTCCGGAGAAAGGGGTATCGGATGTGCTTTTTCATAAAAACGGGTTCATTAGTGAGTTAAGCAGAAGCAATGTGTTTATTGTGAAGGATAATAAGCTGATCACTCCCGATAAGGATATCCTGGAAGGAATTACGCGGAGGACGGTGCTGGAGCTGGCCCGGCCCGACTTTGATATCGAGATCCGGCCGGTTACCCTGCAGGAAACCCTGGAGGCAGACGAGGTCTTTACCACCAGCACCACCAAGAGGGTTCTGCCCATTACCCGCATTGATGAGCATGTGGTGGGGAACGGAAAGATCGGGCCGAAATCACAGGTACTTCTTGACCGCATCAATGAGTTGGTTAGAAACTGGTAAGGCAATTTTTGAACAAAAAGATACGTTGCCTATATAATAAGGATAAAACATGTATAAATCCATCGTCATACTGGCAGTTTTTTTTCTCCAGGGGTGTGCGTCCGGCGGGTCTTCTACCGAAAGGAAGGCCGTACTCGCCGATTCGACCTCTTTTTATACGATTTCCGTAGAATACCCGGAAGAATACCGGGATAAAGGACAGGTGATGAAAGCTTTTGTGCTTGATCGGTACCAGTCTAAAAAGGAAGAGTGGAAAGCCGGAGGGGCGGTCTACGAAGAAGAGCAGAAAATTACGCGGGCTTTCCCGGAACGGGCAGATATCCGGTATAGCTATGACATGGGCTTCGAGCGTTTTGCTTCCGACAGCCTCCAAACCGTTTCCTACCTATTTACTACCTACGAATATACCGGTGGAGCCAATGGAAATATCCGGGTGAATACCTATACTTTCAATGAAAATAACCGGCAGGTAGCCATTGAAGATATATTGGACTTCTCCGAAAACAAAGACATTGAGTTGTCGCGCCTGCTTGCCCGTACTGCCCTGTCAGACAGCACACTTTTCTTCAAAGATTTCGTGGAGTCCGGTTTAGGGCTTTCCTATTTAAAGGAAGATGGAGTTACGCTAGACAAGAGCAAATGCGGGTGTGACGGGTATTTCTTCGGGTCCAATTTCCAGAATTTTGTGGTAAGTGACCGGGGCATCACCTTCTATTTCGATAAATACACGATAGCGCCGGGTGCCGCAGGTATCACCCGTCTGACCCTTCTATGGGAAGATCTCCGGCCTTATCTGAAAGATACTCTTCCTTTTTAAGCGCACCGTGGCCTTCTTGCGATAGGCCCATTTTTCAAAGTTTTCGAACTTTATCCCTGAGAAATCAATTATTTTTGCAGTATGGTTAAGATCGGAAATATTGAACTGGGAGAATTTCCCCTGCTGCTGGCCCCTATGGAAGACGTGAGCGATCCGCCTTTCCGGCAGGTATGCAAGGAGAACGGGGCCGATATGATGTACACCGAATTCGTGTCTTCAGAAGGTCTCATCCGGAATGCCGTAAAAAGCGTGCGTAAGCTGGATATCTTCCCTTACGAGAGACCCATCGGAATTCAGCTTTTCGGTTCAGACGTAGATACGATGGCCGAATGTACCCGTATTTCCACGGAGGTGAATCCGGACCTGATTGATATTAATTACGGATGCCCCGTCAAAAAGGTGGCTTGCCGGGGGGCGGGTGCCGCGTTGTTGCAAGACATTCCCCTGATGGCGGCCATGACCTCCGCCGTAGTGAAAGCTACACATCTTCCGGTCACCGTGAAGACCCGGTTGGGTTGGGACGATTCCACCAAAAATATCGAAGAGGTAGCCGAAAGGTTACAGGATGTAGGCATTCAGGCCCTAACCATTCACGGGCGTACACGGGCCCAGCTCTACAAAGGAGAAGCCGACTGGAGGCTGATTGCCAAAGTAAAGGAAAACCCGAGAATCCGTATCCCGATTTTTGGTAACGGAGATATCGACAGCCCCGAAAAAGCCCTGGAATACCGCAACCGCTTCGGTATAGACGGGATCATGATCGGTCGCGCCGCCATTGGGTATCCCTGGATCTTCAATGAAATCAAGCATTATTTCCGTACGGGCCAATACCTGGACGCACCCGACATGAATCAGCGGGTAAACGCCGCCGCGCAACACCTCCGCTTTTCGGTAGAATGGAAAGGCGAAACCCTGGGTATCCTCGAAATGCGTCGCCACTACTCCAATTACTTCAAAGGCCTCCCCAACTTCAAAGAACACCGCACGAGGCTGGTGCAGAGCATGAACCTGGAAGAGATTATAGAAACCCTCGAATTTGTTCGTCGTGAATATGCCGGGATCACCCTGGAAGCGAAGGCAAAAGTGGTGGAGTACGGCGGGGTGGATTAAAATACAGGGGCAGTTTAGCGGAGGCTGTGCTATAGCGACCCCGGCCTTACTACCCCTTTACAACCGCATTTACTCCATCTGAAGTGCAGCTCTCACCGCATCGTAATTTTTAAGATCCACGTTTTCTAAGGCTGTGTAAGCCGAAACTCCGCCCGGAATAAGAATATACCGGAACTGGACGGATCCATATCCAATAGACGCTGAATTGTCATGCGTATAGCGGGTAATGATGATGCGCCCCGGCTTGGGAACATAGGAAATAGTACTCGTTTTTGCGGGTCCCGTTCCTGATCCTGCGTCGCTGGTATAGGGTAATTGCATAACCGTGCTCAAGAACCGCCAATACACCAGAATAACGCCCCGGTCAATGATGGTTTGTGTTAACTGGGGTGCCATAATATGGTTCACTTTGAGAAAAGTACCGTCAATGGTGCTGTCACGGGTGGCCTGAGCAAAAGACATCCAGTTGCTGTAGATCACATTGGCAGTTCCTGCCGGTCCTTGTGGCCCTGTTGCACCGGTAGCCCCTCTGGGCCCTGCCGGTCCTGTAGCTCCTGCTGGCCCCGCAGCTCCTGCTGGTCCTGTAGCTCCCGCCGGCCCCGTAGCCCCTGCTGGCCCCGCAGCTCCTGCTGGTCCTGTAGCTCCCGCCGGCCCTCGGTCTCCGGGATCTCCCTTTGGGCCCTGTGGGCCTTCCGGACCCATTTCGCCTTTACATCCCGCAAAAAATGCAGTCAGAATTAGCATTACGTAGAAAGTTTTCATGATATAGTATATTTGTTTAGTGAAAAAATAGCAAGCCGGGCTTTCAAACGGGCCGGAGATCCGAATTTGAAAGGGAATAATCTTTTTAAAAAGAGGAGAGCGGTTTCTTAACAGGTAATCAGGAACAAAAATAGGCGAATTGTGCAAGTATTCAAAGAAAAAGTGTAATAATTTATTAAGTGGTAGGTAGTTGAGGTGGCGTTTTCAGCAGGCAGGAGAATGCTGCCTGCTGAAAATCTGAATTATGCGTATGCTACGGCATGCTGTTTTTGCACGCCCAAACCCTCAATTCCCAACTCCACCACATCGCCGGGCTTAAGATACCGTGGTGGGTTAAAACCAAGCCCTACGCCGGCAGGAGTGCCTGTAGAAATGACGTCGCCGGGAAGCAGGGTCATGAATTGGGTGAGGTGTTCGATAATATGGGGGATGCCGAAAATGAAATCGCTCGTGCTGGAATCCTGGAGTTTTTCACCGTTCACTTTCAGCCACAGGTTCAGGTTGTGCGGGTCGGTTATTTCGTCTGGCGTGGCCAGGAAAGGCCCGAGAGGTGCGAACGTATCCGCCGATTTGCCTTTGACCCATTGTCCTCCGCGTTCTATCTGGAATTCCCGCTCCGAATAATCGTTATGGGTACAATATCCGGCGATGTAGTCCCAGGCGTCAGCCGCGTTTACGTACGAGGCCTTCTTCCCGATCACCAGGGCAAGTTCCACCTCCCAATCGGTTTTCACGGAGTTTCGCGGGATGATTACGTTATCGTTGGGGCCACAGAGGGCGGTAGTCGATTTAAAGAAAACCACAGGCTCCTTAGGAATAGCCATGCCGGATTCCGCCGCATGCTGGGCATAATTCAACCCAATGCAAACGATTTTGGAAGGCCTGGCCACGCAGGAGTCCAGCCGTGTATTATGGGATACCTCGGGGCAATTGGCTGAATTGGAATACAGCCACGTACTGAGGCGTTTCAGGCCGTCGTTTTCAAAAAAAAACTCGTTGTAATCTTCTCCAAATGCGGAGACGTTGAGCCATTGACCTTCAGAGGTGATAATCCCCGGTTTTATTTTTCCGTCCTGTTCAAAACGTATTAACTTCATGTGTATAAAATTTTAGCTTTCAGCCATTAGCTTTCAGCTTTCAGCCTGGCGACGCTTCGCTGGTGTGCCGGTTCTCTGATAGCTGAATGCTCATGGCTATTTAATTTAGATATTTTGTTAATTATTTAATTTAATAAATCCGCCGTCAATCGGGTAGTCGGTTCCGGTAATGAAAGCGGCCTGATCGGAGACCAGGAAGGCCGTCAGCGCAGCGATTTCCTCCGGTTTTCCCATGCGGCCTATGGGTTGGGTTTTGGAAAGGTTTTCGAACATCTCCGTTTCTTTTCCGGGGTAATTCTTTTTAATGAATCCGTCTACAAACGGGGTGTGTACCCGTGCGGGAGAGATGCAATTGCACCGGATATGGTCAGGGAGGTAGTCGCGGGCCACCTGGAAGGTGATGGCCCGTATGGCGCCTTTGCTCATGGAATAGGCGAAACGGTCGGGCAGACCGACCGAGGCCGCTATAGAGGCCATATTCACAATCACCCCGCCACCGTTTTTTTTCATCACCGGTATCACGGTATGCAGGCAGTTGTACACCCCTTTGATATTGACATTGTACACCCGGTCGAGGTCGGCTTCTGTCGTACTTTCTACCGTGCCTACATGCGAAATGCCGGCGTTGTTGATCAGAATATGAATGGGGTGCAGGCTGTTGATTTTTTCTACTTTTTTCAGCACTTCCTCCTGCCGGGCCACATCCACCCGGTGGGCATAGGCGATCCCGCCGTTGGCGTTGATGAGGTCTGCTTCTCTTTCGGCCAGAACCGGGTTGACCTCAAAAATATGCACGATGGCCCCGTACCGGGCCAGTGTACGGGAGATCTCCAGGCCAATGCCGCTAGCGCCCCCCGTCACTATTGCCACTTTTTGCTTAAGATTATACATGGTGAACTGTTAATAAACACCAAAAATAGGCAGGAACCGTCAGACTATAAACAGGGGAGGGCATATATTCTGAGGTTCGTTGGAAGAAGTCCTGTTAATCAGATTATTTTACCTTAAACGTTTCATAATTAAATAAAAACTACTATCTTTGCACTCCCAAAAATAGGGTAATTTATTTTAATTAATTAATTTTTAACAGTTTACAATGCCTACTATACAGCAGTTAG
>JBEBRS010000129.1:0-8890 GCA_040394705.1 Leadbetterella byssophila | reverse complement strand
CTTTTTCATAATTTGTAGAAAAACGTCATCTCTTTGAGGTGACTTTTTTTTTCACAATACATAAACGATCATGGATTTCTTTAAATACCAGGGAACAGGCAATGACTTCGTGATGATAGACAACCGCGGGCGGGAGTTTAACGACACGCAAGAGAACATTGCCCATATCTGTCACCGCAGGTTTGGGGTGGGTGCCGACGGACTGATCCTGATCGAAAATGCGGACGGCTATGATTTCAAGATGCGGTATTTTAACGCAGACGGGGCCGAAGGCAGCATGTGCGGTAACGGGGGGCGCTGCGCGGTACGGTTTGCCGCCGACCTCGGCATATTTCAAGACCAGACCCGCTTCATTGCGGTAGATGGAGAGCACCATGCCCGCCTCCACGAAGACGGGGTTTCCCTTCGCATGATGGATGTAAACGGCATAGAAGACCTCGAAGAGGGACACTTCCTTGACACAGGCTCTCCCCACCTGGTGATCTTTACCGACGCTACAGACCACGTGGATGTCAAAGAGCATGGAGCGGCCATCCGCTATAGCGATTACTGGAAAAACCGGGGGGGCGTAAATGTCAATTTTGTACAGGTAGTAGACCCCACACACCTGAAAGTACGGACGTACGAAAGGGGCGTGGAAGATGAAACCTATTCTTGCGGAACCGGTGTGACCGCCGCGGCAATTGCAAGCCATTTGCGCCAATCTGCCGGCACCGACGTGCAGATACTGACCCTCGGAGGGGAGCTGAACGTATCTTTCCGACCCGGCGAAAAAATCTCCGAAATCATCCTTTCGGGCCCCGCAAAACAGGTTTTCAGGGGTAAATTATAGAATAAATAACAACTTTCTTTGGAAGAAAGCATATTTCTGTCGTATCTTGCAAACGATTTCAAATCACTTCCGGAAATCCGGGCGGCTAACCAACAACCGTCCTATCCATCAAACCAATTTTTCTCGATTTTAGATATACCTTTAACTATAGTGTGTGATATTCGTGAATGCATCACGTATCCGATATTTCCCCCATGCTGTCACTATATTGCCCTGCCTAAGGTTTAGACTTTGAACAGAACATTAATTTCAATTAAGTGGAAGAAGAAGAAAAAAAACCGGCCAAAGCTACAAGAAGTAAAGCAAAGGCCGCTACTACTGACGAAAAAGCTGAAGCTCCGAAAGCGCCCCGCGTAAGAAAAAGAATCACCCGGGTAGTTTCCGACGACACCTCACAAACTCCCAATCTTGACCCGGTTCCCTCATTCGAGGAACCCGAAACTCCCGCCCAGGAACCCCTTATCGCCAGCGAAGTATCTATTCCGGTGGTGTCTGATGAGGAAATAGACATGTCTGATCTACTGGAAGAAGTTCCGGATATTACAGACGAAGACCTGGGTATTGTAGACGAAGTAACCAAAGAACAGGCCCTCGAAGCCAAACGCAAAGAAGACTACAGCCGAAATATAAAGAAACAATTCAATACTCTGGTAAAGGAGTTCGACGGGCTGATCGACAATACCGGGGTGTTGGAAATCATGAGTGAAGGAAGTTACGGCTTCCTGCGTTCAGCCGATTATAATTACCTGGCCAGCCCGGACGACATTTACGTCTCCCCTTCCCAGATCAAGCTTTTCGGATTGAAAACCGGTGATACTATCCACGGCACCATTCGTCCGCCGAAAGACGGAGAGAAATATTTCGCCCTGCTGAAAGTGATCACCGTCAACGGAAAAACCACCGAAGAGATCCGTGACCGGATTCCTTTTGAATACCTCACGCCTCTCTTCCCCCAGGAAAAAATCAAACTCAGCACCCGTCCGGAGATCATGTCTACCCGGGTACTTGACCTCTTCTCTCCCATCGGGAAAGGACAAAGGGGAATGATTGTGGCCCAGCCCAAAACCGGTAAAACGGTACTGCTGAAAGAAATCGCCAATGCCATCACCGTCAATCACCCCGAGATTTACCTGATCATCCTGCTGATCGATGAAAGACCGGAAGAGGTAACCGATATGCAGAGAAGCGTAAAGGCCGAGGTAATCTCCTCTACCTTCGATGAAACCGCCGAAAAACACGTGAAGGTTTCGGGAATGGTGCTGGAAAAAGCCAAACGGCTGGTAGAGTCAGGCCACGATGTGGTGATCCTCCTCGACTCCATCACTCGCCTCGCGAGGGCCTATAACACCACCCAGCCTTCTTCGGGCAAGATCCTCTCCGGAGGGGTGGACGCCAACGCCCTGCACAAACCCAAGCGTTTCTTCGGAGCCGCACGGAAAATTGAGAATGGCGGATCCCTGACCATCATCGCTACGGCCCTGATTGATACAGGTTCGAAAATGGATGAAGTGATCTTCGAAGAATTTAAAGGTACGGGTAACATGGAACTTCAGCTGGATCGTCGCCTGGCCAATAAGCGGGTGTTCCCTTCTATCGATATCCTGACTTCCGGAACCCGGAAAGAAGACCTCCTCATGGAGAAAGACGAGCTCCAGCGGGTATGGCTGCTTAGAAAGTATATGGCCGACATGAACCCGATGGAAACCATGGAGTTCCTGCTTTCGAAAATGAAAGGCACCAGGAGTAACCTGGAGTTTCTTGCCACGATGAACAGGTAAAGAGGCGTGAAAGAGCAAAGCCAAAAGTGAAGGAAGACCAATCCTTCACTTTTTTTATGCTTTTAAGACATATCCCGTCAGGGATTGCATATCGGTAAAACCCCTACCCCGTAGGGATTACATATCGGTAGAAAACAAAATCAACAAAAACGCCCCCCTATCCCGTAGGGATTTAATATCGGTAGAAAACAAAATCAACGAAAACACCCCCCTATCCCGTAGGGATTGCATATCGGTAAAAAAACACGGGGGGAAATACACAAAAAAATGGGCGGCACCTCGCATCCGGGCACCGCCATTTCCCACATTATTTACTCACATTCTATCCTGTCATTTACTGCTGTCCGGTTTCCGATGCTCCGCCTCCTATCACGTCGTCGTTCTTCACCGAACGGGTCTTTTTCTGCACAAAGGCCATTTTCCCTAATTTGTAGGTAAACGTAACTTTAATGTTCTGGTTGTAGATATTGTTCAGGCTGGTCTGCTCGTACAGAGGCGAAACAATGATACTGTTCATTTTCATACCTCCCAGGAAGTTTTCCGCGGCTACGCCTATGCTTCCTTTCTTGTTATTGAATTCTTTTCTTACCCCCAGGGAGTACATGTAGAAACTTCCCATGGTTCCCTGAAGCTGTACCTGCTTACCCCGGAAACCTCCGAATGCCTGTACGGTCCAGTTGTTAGGTAGAGAGGCCTGACTTTGCAACCTTCCGCCCACTACAATGCCGGAGTTATCGGCCATACTAAAGGTGCCGTCGGCATTGGTGATTTGTCCTTCCATGTAGGTGTAGTACAGATCCAGCCCACCGTTGAGGGTCCATTTGGAAGTCAGGTAAATATTCCCGAACAGGTTTCCGCCCAAAGACTTCTGGTTACCTATGTTTTCGAAGGTGGTCACCATCGCCCCGGCCAGGGTGTCGGAAGGTGTAGTGATCCGGGTCACGGCATTATTGGTCTGGCGTCCGAACACCGAGAAATTAAAGTAATTTTTTCCGGAAAACGTACTCAAAGCCAGTTCCACGTTATCGGTAATCTCCGGTTTCAGGTTCGGATTTCCTATGCTGATGTTCTGAGGATTAGACGCGTTGAAGTTGGGGTTCAGCTGCTGAAGTCCGGGCCGCTGAATCCTTTTGTTATACGCCAGTTTTACGGTAGAACCGTTGCCCAGAGTTTTCGAAATATTGACGCTGGGCACCAGATTTCCGTAAGACGGGATGGTGATTGCACTTTGCTGATCCAGGGCATCAATGGTGGTATATTCATACCGGGCACCTACTTTGAAAGTCAGCTTATTGGCCGTAGTATACGTATAAGAGGCATACCCTGAGGCAATATTCTGGGCATAATCCAGGAATCCGGACGGGTTAAACGGATCTACGGCAAAAGCGCCTGAGCCGGTAGCCGAGAGGTATTTATAATCGCTGTTTACATTTCTGAAAATTCCTTTCAGGCCTACCTCAAAAGACTGACGGGTACTCAACGGGGTTACAAAGTCGGCCTGTGCGGTAAATTCCTTGTTCGTATTGTCGTTCCGGTTTTGCATCCGGCTTAGAATCTCCCCGGCGCTGTTCAGAATATCGGCATCGAAATTATTAATCAGGTTGTTCTGGCTGTAGTACGTAGAGATGTACAATTCCTGCTGGGGCTTAAAGATCCGGATGTAATCGAGGTTCACGTCTACGTTATTCGAATTGTCTTTCCCGTCTACATCCCGAAGGGAAGTAGAGGTCAGCGTATTGTCGGTAAACAATTGGGTGGTATACTCCAGGTCTCTGCGGAGGTTTCTCGTACCGAAAGCTACGCCCGCGGAAACCGACTGGTTTTCGCTGATGTCATAGTCAAAGCCGAGGTTATACCGGCCAAACATCCCGTTGTCGTTTCCGCTGTTGCTTTGCTGTGTGCTTACTGTAGGGCTGCCCAGGGTGGTTTGGTTCAGTGTACCGCCCGATTTGTTATAGAACATCCGTCCGAAGCCACCCAGGGTCATACCAAACTTTCCGTTCCGGTAGCTGCCGTTCAGGCCCAGGTTAGAAGCTCTCAGCCCCACACCCGAATCGACATTGAGGGTAAGGCCCTGTATATCCGATTTCTTTGTAATGATGTTGATAATTCCGCCTGTGCCTTCGGCATCGTATTTGGCCGAGGGCGAGGTAATCACTTCCACGGTTTTGATGAGATCTGCCGGAATCATTTTCAGCGCGTCGGCGATACTGCTGGCCACAATGGTAGAGGGCTTGTTATTGATCAGCACCTTGATGTTCGAAGAACCACGGAGCGAAACGTTGCCGTCCAGGTCTACGGTCAGCATGGGCACTTTCTTCAGGATGTCGGAAGCGTCACCGCCCTTGGCCGTAATATCGCCTTCGGCATTGTATACCAACCGGTCTACTTTTTCTTCGATCAGGGCCTTCACGCCGGTAATTTTCACTTCTTCCAGTATATGGGCATTCACCTGCAGCAGCACATTGCCCAGCTCCGTAGTTTTTCCTTTCTGCACGCTAATGTTCTCCAGGCGTTTGTCTTCGTAACCCACAAAAGAGATCACCAGGTGATACTCTCCGGCCGCAATCTGCGACAAAGTAAATTTCCCTTCGTCATCCGCCATGGTACCGTCTACCACTTTCCCGGTTTCTTTGTTTACCAGGGAAACGGTAGCATACGACACGGCTTCGGCGGTCAGGCTATCGGTTACCGTTCCTGTAATCTTTGCATTTCCTTTCGGCTGGCTGTCATTGAGGGTAGTCAAGACGCTCTCCCGGTTGCGTCCACCTGACTGCCCACCCCCCGGAGGCGGTCCTTGCGTAAAAGCGGGGAGTGATATCAGGGTCATGAATAAAATCAGGTTTTTCATTTTTTGTCCTTTTAATTTCGACACAAAGGAAAAAAGAAAAAAAATACCAGAATTTTGTTTTAGACCCCCGCCCTGAAATTCTCTACGGTTGGGCATTTCGGGAAAACCGGGCATCGGTAGATCAAAACCGGCCAGGGGTCGAATGTTTCAGGGCATTTATAAATAATACCTTGATTATCAGAAATATTTTCGTTTCAAAAGTGTTACTTTCGATATAATTTCAGACGGAAATGCAAGATTTTTTTAATAAACATAAGATCCCCCTTATTCATCTGACCTTTTGGGCGGCGTATTTTTCTTTCTTCTTTTACCAGGTGAGTTTCGGGGCGGGCAAGGAGCGCCCCACGGTGGAGTCGCTCATAGAAACCGCCGTACATATCCTGTTTGTTGCGCTTATCGTATACATCAACTACAGTTTTCTCCTGCCCCGCTTCCTGAAAGACCACCGGTTCATGAAGTATCTCCTGACTTTCCTTTTCTTCTTTTTCCTGGTGACCGGCACCTATATTTTTATCAAGAGAGCCGGCTCGGAAGGTACACGCATACACGAAATGTTTTCGTCGGTGCGGTTTATGATTCATTACTCGGTGACCGTGCTTTTTATAGTAGTATTTATCAGCATGTTCCGGTTTGTGGAAGAATGGTTTGGCATTGAGGCCCGGAAACAGGAGGTAGAAAACGAAAAACTCAACAGCGAACTCCGTTTCCTGAAAGAACAGATTAACCCGCATTTCCTGTTCAATACCCTGAACAGTCTTTATTACCTGGCCACGGTGCAGTCGCCCAACACCCCCGAAGTTATTGTCAAGCTCTCCCGGATGATGCGGTATATGCTCTACGACTCCAACCGGCCTAAGGTTTCTTTGCAGCAGGAAATCGAATACATGCAAAATTTTATTGAGCTGGAAAAGATGCGGATAGATAAACAAATTCCCATCAGCTACGAAACCAGCGGACCCGTGGCTTCTATCCGGATCGTCCCCCTCATCCTGAATACTTTCCTGGAAAATGCCTTTAAGCACGGTTTGAACAATCACAGTTCCGACGGTTTTATCCGGGTGAAGATAGACACTACCCCTGCTTTGCTTACTTTTACAGCGGAAAACAGCAAACCGGAGAACCCGGATACCAAAGAAAAATCAGGTATCGGTCTGCAAAATGTAAAAAGAAGGCTGGAGCTCAGTTATCCGGGGAAACATACCCTGAAAATTACGGAAGACCGGCATACCTATAAGGTTCACTTAACCCTTGATCTGATATGAAAATTACCTGCATTATTGTAGAAGACGAGCCCCTGGGGATGAGCCTGATGCAAAATCATGTGGGAAAGGTACCTTACCTTGACCTGAAAGGGAGTTTCGCAGACCCGGTAAAAGCCATAGCGTATTTGCGGGAAAATACGGTAGACCTGATGTTCTCCGATATACAGATGCCGGGGGTGACGGGCATTTCCCTCCTGAAAATTGTACAGAACCTCCCCCTGGTCATTTTCACGACCGCCTATTCGGAATACGCCCTGGAAGGATACGACCTTGACGTGGTAGATTACCTCATTAAACCCATCAGCTTCGAGCGGTTTTTAAAGGGGGTGGAAAAAGCGGCCCAGCGACTTCACAAAACGCAAGTGGCGCCCGCTATGGCCGCGGGTGAGCCGCGGGAGGATTATATCTTTGTCAAAGACGGCACCCGCTACATCCGGGTAGACCTCGCAGATATCCGGTATATCGAAGGCCTGAAAGATTATGTGGCTATCCACGTACCGGGACGGAAGATCGTGAGTCTTCAAACCATGAAATCACTGGAAGCCCAGTTACCGCAAAGCCGCTTCATCCGTATTCACAATTCATATATTGTAGCCCTTCAGGCCATTGACGCCCTCGACAAGGAAAAGGTACAGATAGGTGATATTTTCCTGCCGGTAAGCGACAGCTATAAGAAAGCGGTCAGAGAAATAGTGGAGCAGAAGAGAATGGGGTAAGTTCCCGGGAGACACCCCCCGGGAACGTATGGTTTAATTTCCTTCGCTGCCTACCCGCCTCTGTTCTGCACTGGTGGCCGTTTGACGGTTACGGGCGCTTTTCACATTCTGGTTACCAAAGCGGTACACCAGGGTAGCCCTTACTGCGCGGCTGTCCCAAAGGTTACTGATATTCATCTGCACTCCACCAAAGTTGGTTTCTCCTTGCCAGCGGGCCGTGGCAAAAATATCGTTTACAGTTAAACGCAGGCTCCCTTTATTTTTCCAGAGCGAACGGGAAACCCCGGCATTAATGGCATAAATCTCCCGGCCTGAAAATGTACCCTCAATCTGGGGCGAATTGTACCACATGGAAGCCTCGGCATTCCAGCCTTTGCCCAGCACAAAGTTCTGACTCGTAAATATATTGTAACCGAAATTACTTACACTGAGCACATCTCCCAGCAATTCTCCTTTATAAATGGCATAAAAGGCAGACAGGTTATTGTTCATGTTCCACCATTTGCTCACTTTCACCGGGAAACTCACCCCGGCGTTGAAGTTCTGGCGCGTACCGATGTTTTCCCGGATGGCAAAAGACACATTGTTGGGGTCAATTTCTGCATTGGGATTATACTGAATCAGTTTGGCAAGGATCTCAGGTTCATTCCGGGCATTTTTTACAATCTGTGAAAAATAATCATGGGTATAACTGTAGCCTATAGAGGTCACGATGGCCTGCTTAAGCGTATGCGAAACCTCAATGGCATCGGTTAATTGCGGACGCAGGTATTCGTTCCCCAGCTCATACGTATACGGATCCAGGAAATAAATGAAGGGATTCAAACTCTTGTAGTCCGGCCGGTCTATTCGGCGGCTATAATTAAAGTTCAGGGTGTTGTCTTTGTTGATCACGTGCGTAATGTACAGACTGGGGAATACGTTCAGATACTTCCGGTCTTTCTGCTCTTTCAGGGTAAGAGACTCCCCTTTGGAAACGGTATGTTCCAGGCGCACGCCCGCCTGCAAGCTCCACTTATCGCTCAGTTTCTTATTGAAATTGGCATAGGCCGCATTGATATTTTCGGTATAGATAAAGTGGTTACTCCGCCCCATATCGATGGTGCCGTCATTGAAAAATTTGATATCATTATCCGATTTCACGTAACTGGTTTTCACCCCGGCTTCCAGTTTGGCGGAAGACTCTGCCAGCGGAAGACTATAATCTGCTTTGGCGGCAATGATGTTAAATTTATTCGGGATGTTGCTGGTCACGGTCAGTTTATCGCCTACGGCCAGGCCCTCCTGGTCAAAAAACTCAGTAATCATGCCCCGTTCGCGGTTTTTATTGTTGTAGATCGAATAATCCACATCGGCAGTGATTTCCTGGCCCTTATCGTTAAAAGCATGCTTAAAATTGGTATTGAAAGTGATATTGGACCAGGCCATCCGCGGGCTGGAATAGGTAAAGA
>JBEBRS010000128.1:0-8957 GCA_040394705.1 Leadbetterella byssophila | reverse complement strand
GCCTTCAGCTTTCAGCAGTCAGCCGGGCGACGCTTCGCTTATACATTGGTCGGTTAGTGTGCCGGTTTTCTGATAGCTGATAGCTGAATGCTCATGGCTATTTCATAATGGCTTATAGAGCGGTAATGAAAATTCCATTGAAAACGGGATTGGTGTCGTCTTGCACGCCTGGTGATCACTGTAATATAGCGTACCTGACATAGCTCCCGTCACGGTGGCGTTATTTTCCAGTTTGTAATCGTTTAAAACTATAGTGGTTGATGTGCAAATGTAATGCTCTGCTGAACAAACTCCACTGGGACCAGAGTTCAAATTGTGGTTTTTGGCCACATAAGCAGATTTCTGTGTACCTGATTTTATCTTTTCAACCCAGATAAAATAAATTCCATAGTCTTCAGAACGCCCGTGGATGCACTCGAATTTAAAGGAGCCGCTGCTGGGAGCAAAAATGATCTCCATGTAATTATCTGACGAGTTGTCCAGCATCTGCATTAATTTAAGACCCATGTGACCTTCGATATACGTGATTGATGCGATACCCTCCCCATCTGGGGCGTCTTTTTCATCGAATTCATTGATGCTGTAATAGTTAAGATCTGTTCCCTCAATGAAGAGTTTGGCATAATACTCCCTGTCTGTGATGGTTATGGGTGCGTTGATGCTGATGGTCGGGGCTTTGCCGTCTTTCTGCCGGGCCTCTATGGTCACCGTTACGGCTACGTTATCGGGGCTGGGTTTTTTGTCGGGCGCTGTATAGGTAGCTTCCATTCCATATACCTCCAGTTTGCCTTTGCTATTGGAGACCGGGGCTTTGGCGCCGTCCAGTCGCCATTCTTTAAAATTAAGCATTGCAAATTTGTCGAGCTTCAGCAGGATATTGCTGACCTGATCCAGGGGTACCAGCTCATTTTCACTGATACTTCCGTGGTTGACAGGCGTTAATGGCACCAGCAGGTCATCATCTTTGATGTTGTCATCGCGCAGAAACCCGGTCACCATGAGTTCTACCGAATTTTTGATTTTAACGACGGCTGATGAAGGGAAAAGTTCGAGGTTTATCATTTTGCCCAACACCCAGTCGCTGAAATGGCTGGTTTCTGTGCTTACGGTGCGTGCGGCGGCGTCCAGTTCGCTCCGCAGGTCGCCCTCCCAGGTGCCGTCTGCCTTTTGGCTGACGATCCAGAGGAATTCTGCGGCCGAGCCTGTGAGCATGGTGTTTTCATAGCTGAAGGTCAGTTTTACAGGCTTGGCAAAATTGACGCCTTCTGGTGTGAGGCGATAGCCCATGTCCAGGCCCAGGGGAGCGTTGTTACTGATGGGTTCTACACCCACTGTGACGGTATTGCTCAGGGCGCCGGCCGGTATGCTAACCTTCAGGCGGCCGTCCTCCGACCGCAGCTCTCCGCCCGCAGGGCCAATCTGGGCTGTTCGGGCGGGCCCCTGTGAGGTTCCGCGGGCGGTGACTACCGGTGTCAGGCGCGAAAAATCAGGCATTTCGCGGTCAATGTCTTTCTGTTTGCAGCCTACGAGTAGGAAAACCAGGGAAAGGTAGATAAGATTTTTCATTAGTGTAATGTTTTAGCTACAGTTCAAGTCCAATGATGTCAAATTTTCCATCGGTAATTTCAATAAATTCAGGATTCGCACAATAGTTGTTGATGCCCGTACCTTGAGGGTCACCATGATAGTATACTAACCGACCACTAAAAGTTCCTGTAAAACGAACAGCCAGGGGCATAGAAGCTATACCTCCATTCTGTTTTCTTATTTGGAGACTAAACAAGTCACTATTACATTGATCATCGGAATCGGAATAAAATAAGTGTTCGAACCCTTGGCTTTCATACTCCATGTATCCCACCTTATAATCTCCTGAAGAGTTTGAAAGGTAAGTCCCTGAAAATGAAATGAAATTCTGATCTTCACCAAAGAGTACATTTAACCCATTTTCGGAATCGTTCGTAACTCTTATTACCGGAAACATCCCTGGGTCGTCACGTTGCCTGCTCAATTCAAATAATGTACCGTTTACTTTAAAAGAAACCGTGCTTTTCGGGTTGGCGCTATCGTTTTCCTCTTCAGTGGTAACGTCCTCTGTGCAGGAAGTGCAAAACAGGACAAGTGCTATAATGTAGTATATTGTCGTTTTCATATTCGTCGCTGTTTAAATGGATAGACAAATTTCCAGCTATCGCGCCAACTTTCCTATACCGAAAAAGGAGGGTTTTCGGGATAAAAAAATCACTAAAAAAGGGGAGGGCGTAGGAAAAAAATAATGCGTTTTTTTGTACCTTCAAAGCAATAATATTACTCGCATGATAAAATGGATGATTTTATTCCTGTTATCTGCAGGATACGCCGTGGCACAGAAACAGGTTGCAGACAGCCTGCAAAGGCAATTATCAAAGGCGGGGAGGGATATCGATGCGGTTTCCCTTTATTATAATTATGGCAGGGCTATTGAGGATGAACAGCCTGATTCTGCCGTCTACTACTATAAAAAAGCAAAACGGCTTTCGGAAGATCTTGGTTATAAGGAAGGAATAGCCGCCTTTTCCAGTAACTATATTGTAGTGCTGAACCGGAGGGGGCAGTTTCGTGAGGCACTGGCCGTGACGGAAGAAGCGCTGGAGTTGTACAAGGAAATTGGAGGCGACTACAATCTTACCACCGCCTATATGAATGTAGGTAACGCGTGGCACTATTTATCAGACTACGAACAAGCTGCGGAATATTATTTGCTTTCCAGGCACCACGCAGAAAAAATTAATCACCGGAGCAGTCTCCGAAGGCTGAACAATAATCTTGCCGCTGTCTTTCTGGATTTGAACGACTACGAAAAAGGTCGACAATACGCCGAAGCGGGGTTGGAAATAGCGAAAGAACTGAAAGACGACTTTGCCGTGGCGTCTTCGCAAATCAACCTGGCCAATGTGTATATGCAACTGAACCAACCCGAAAAGGCCTTTGAGTTATTTGAAGATGTGGGCCGGATAGGTCAGAAAATAGACGATTATACTTTCGTGCTTGATGCGATGCTGGGGAAAGGTGGAGCTTATTCAGCAATGGGAAACGTGTCTCAGGCCAAAGTGCATTTTGAAAAGACTATCGCATTTTCTAAGGAAAAAGAAGCACAGGAATATGAGATGTACGCCCACATGGGCATGGCCGGTCTCCTCTTGAAAATCAAAGATCCGGAGGCCGGAAAATATATTCAGCAGGGTATTGCCATCGCAAAAAAGCAGGAATCAAAACTGGAATTGCAAGATCTGTACCTGAAGGCTTCCTTATTTCATGAATCATGGGATAACCCGCGCGAGGCCCTGTCTTACCGGAAAGAATTTGAATTGCTGAACGATTCCCTGATTGGAGAGACAAGTAAGAAAACAGTAGCGAACCTGGAAGCAAAATACCAGTTTGAGAAAAAGGAAGCCCAGATAAAGTTACAGGATGCAAAACTGAAAGCACGAAGCACCTGGAACTATATTCTAGCTGGCGGAACGGTGGCATTATTGCTTATCTCATTGCTCGGCTATCGAAATTATAAGCATCGCCAAAAATTGCAACAAGCCAGGATAGACGAACTGGAAACGGAAAAACAGCTGGCTGCTACGGAAGCCATACTCAAAGGGGAGGAGCAGGAGCGTACCCGCCTGGCCAAAGACCTGCACGATGGGCTGGGCGGCATGCTTAGCGGTATTAAATATTCATTTCAAAACATGAAAGAGAATCTTATTCTTACACCGGAAAATGCACAAGCGTTTGAGCGTAGCATTGATATGCTAGACAGCTCGATCAGGGAAATGCGCCGGGTGGCACACAATATGATGCCGGAAATACTGGTGCGTTACGGCCTGGATACGGCCCTGAAAGAATTTTGTGGAGAGGTAGACCGGAGTGGCGCTATACATGCACGCTACCAGTCTATGGGAATGGAAACCCTGACGATCGGACAAACTACAGCGGTAGCGGTGTATCGTATGGTGCAGGAGTTGGTGAACAACGCCCTCAAGCATGCCCACGCCCGCCAGGTGGTGGTACAATTGCATGCCTCCGCTAAGGAGAAGTCGCTTGCCATTACAGTAGAAGACGACGGACAGGGCTTTGACACCCGATTGCTGAAACAGTCGAACGGTATAGGATGGAGCAATATTCAGAACCGGGTTGACTTCCTGAAGGGAAGATGGGACGTGCGGAGCGCGCCGGGCGAAGGCACATCGGTGCTGATTGAAATTGACATTGTATGAAAACAAAATTATTCATTGTTGACGACCATTATATGGTCATTGAGGGTATTCGTTCCCTTCTGCAAAATGAAACGGGCATTGAATGGGTAGGGCATGCGACCGACGCGGATTCCTGTCTGCGTTTACTGAGAATCGACGAACCCGATGTCATCCTGATGGATGTCAGTCTTCCCGACCGGAACGGTACCGAATTATGTAAAGAGGTGAAGCAAAAGTTTCCCGGGGTGCAGGTCCTGGGGCTTAGTACCTTTAATCAACAGGCCATTATCCGGAATATGCTTGACAACGGGGCTTCCGGTTATGTACTGAAAAATGCCACGAAGGAGGAATTACTGAGGGCCATTACTACGGTAGCCATGGGCAAAACTTATCTTAGTTTTGAGGCGGTACTTTCTTTGCGGGAGCAGCCCCGGGATGCCCCCGTCATTACCCGCCGTGAAAAGGAGGTGTTACAGCTCATTGCTGAAGGCCTTACCAACGGGGAAATCGCCGAAAAGCTCTTTGTCAGTATCCTCACCGTAAATACCCACCGCAAAAGTCTTATTGCGAAATTTGACGCCGCCAATACGGCTGTGCTTATAGGAAAGGCCATGAAAGCGGGATTTTTATAAGGTGGGGCAGGAAGGTGAAATGTGCGGGGAGAGTAAATTATTCAGGGGTTACCGCCGGATTGATTCCCGGGGGCATATCACCTTTTTGTAAAGAAGCTCGCCGAATTTGTTTTTCAGAAAATAAATCTTTACTTTTAGAAAAATCATATTTACATAAACCCATGGAAGAACAAAAAGGAAAATTGACGCGTCAGACCGGTGCGCCGGTGCCTGACAACCAGAATGTGCAAACGGCAGGTCCGCGTGGCCCCATGCTGATGCAGGATTACTGGTTTTTAGAGAAGATGGCCAATTTTGACAGGGAGGTCATTCCGGAACGCAGGATGCATGCCAAAGGGTCGGGTGCCTTTGGTACATTTACCGTAACCCACGATATCACACGCTATACGAAAGCGGATATATTCAGTGAAATCGGTAAAAAAACTGAAATGTTTGCCCGTTTCTCCACCGTAGCCGGAGAGAGAGGAGCGGCCGATGCCGAGAGAGATATCCGGGGCTTTGCCATGAAGTACTATACCAATGAGGGAATCTGGGACCTGGTAGGAAATAATACACCGGTTTTCTTTTTCCGTGACCCGATGAAATTCCCGGATTTGAATCACGCGGTAAAACGCGACCCGAGAACCAACCTCAGAAGCGCCAATAATAACTGGGATTTCTGGACGCTGCTGCCTGAGTCTTTGCACCAGGTGACCATTGTGATGAGCGACCGCGGCATTCCCAAGGGGTATCGGCACATGCACGGGTTTGGCAGCCATACGTACAGCCTGATCAGCAGCGACAACGTACGGCACTGGGTAAAGTTCCATTTTGTAAGCCAGCAGGGCATTGAAAACCTGTCGGACGAGGAAGCGGCCCGTCTGGTAGGGCAAGACCGCGAGTCTTCCCAGCGCGACCTGTTCGATGCCATTGAGCGGGGCGATTTTCCGAAATGGAAGATGTTTATCCAGGTGATGACGGAAGAGCAGGCCAAGACCTACCGTTTCCATCCGTTTGACCTCACCAAGGTATGGTCGAAAAAAGATTTTCCGTTGATTCCGGTGGGTGAATTTGAACTGAACCGCAATCCGGACAATTATTTCCAGGATGTGGAACAGGCGGCCTTTAACCCTACGAATATTGTACCGGGAATCGGTTTTTCTCCTGACAAAATGCTTCAGGGCCGTTTATTCTCTTACGGTGACGCGCAGCGCTACCGCCTGGGGGTAAATCACTATCAGATCCCTGTAAACAAACCGCGTTGTCCTTACCATGCTTATCACCGTGACGGGGCCATGCGGGTAGACGGTAACTACGGGTCGGCTCTCCATTATGAACCGAACAGCTACGGACAATGGCAGGAAGACCCTTCGGCCAAAGAACCGCCTTTGGAGCTGGACGGCACGGCCTATGCCCATAATTATAGAGACGACGACGAAGATTACTTCACCCAGCCGGGCGATCTCTTCCGTATCATCAAAGCGGATGGTAAAGCGGATCTCTTGTTTAAGAACACCGCCGCCCAGGTGGGAGGAGCGGAGAAATTTATCCAGATCAGGCATATCCGGAACTGCTATAAAGCCGATCCCGAGTACGGTGAAGGCGTAGCGAAAGCGCTGGGACTGACCATGGAAGAAGTGAATAATTTTGACCTCGCACCGTACAACCGGTGGGCTCCGGGGAAATAATACAGGGCAGTAAAAGCAAAAAGAAGATGTTTAGAGTACTGGTACTTTAAGCATCTTCTTTTTTTGTAGCGGGGAGCAGGATCGAACTGCCGACCTTAGGGTTATGAATCCTACGCTCTAACCATCTGAGCTACCCCGCCGTACTTTGGAGGTGCAAAAATATAAAACTTTCTGAAATCCCACAACAAAAATGAAATTGTTACGTAAAACTTCAAAAAAAACTTGATAAAGTATCCGGTAAGTGAGATATTGTAAAAAAAAGGATGTGTATGGCAAAATTTAAATATACCCAGGAATTCCCCTTTCGCGCTTCGCCCAAAGTATTGTATAATTATATCAGTACACCGGGCGGACTTCAGCAGTGGTTCGCGGAGAAAGTCACACTCAATTCCGACAATCAGTTTGTTTTTAACTGGGACGAGCGTGATCACACGGCCGATCTTACCTCTTCCCGCCTTAATAAGTCCAGTCGATTTGATTTTACAGGCGAGGATGCCGGTAACTTCCTTGAATTTAAGTTTGTGACCAGTGAGCTAGACAATTCCACCTACCTCAAGGTGACGGACAATTCAGACAACGATGATCTGGACGACCTGGAAAGCATGTGGAAGGAACTAATTGCCAACCTGAAAGAAATAGTAGGGGGCTGATTTTGAAATCGGGAAAAAGATTGAGATTTTTGCAGGCTCTTAAAGCAGGCCTTGTTTAGCCCGCCGGAAGCTAACGCGTGTAAGATGAAAAAAATAGACAAGCTTTTTGTCAAATCCTATATCGGGCCGTTTGCGCTCACTACGGCCATCGTAGTATTTATCTTTCTTATGCGCTTTCTGATGATTTATTTCAATGATTTCATCGGGAAAAATCTTGATGGTGTTGTTTTTACGAAGTTATTTTTTTATTTTACTCTAATGACCCTTCCCATGTCATTGCCGTTGGCCACCCTTTTGGCCACGCTGATGTGCTTCGGAAACATGGGAGAGCGCTCTGAACTTACTGCTATGAAATCGGCGGGTATCCCGCTGACACGCCTGATTCTTCCCACGTTTATTCTTTCGGTCTTCGTGGCCCTGTTTTCCATCGTATATAATAATTATGTTAACCCCTGGGCTAACCTTAAGGGGTGGTCGCTGTTGTACGATGTAAAGAGTACAAAACCGGCGTTAAATATCCAGGAAGGTATCTTTTATAACCAGATTCCGGGGTACCGGATCAAGGTGGAAGAAAAAATGCCGGATGGCGAGACGCTGAAAAACGTGATTGTGTATGACCATAACACCGGGAGCGGTAACCGAAACGTCACGGTGGCAGACTCCGGCCGGATGTTTACCATCAATATGGAAAGCCAGCTCGTATTTGAACTGTATAACGGGGTAAATTACAGTGAAGGCACCAATTACAATAACAGTACCCAGCTAACCCGGTATTCTTTCCAGAAAAACAGGCTGGTGTTTTCATTGAAGGACTTTGGAATGAACCGGACCAATGAAAATGATTTTAGCTACCACGAGTACATGAAAAGTATCCCGGAGCTGAACCGGAAAATTGATTCCCTGAACCAGGTGGTGGAGACGAAACGGAAAGAGCAGGCGGTGACGTATAAGCGACTTGAAGTTTATGCCTTTTCGGATATCGGCCGGGATACCGCTCAAAAAGTGGTTATTGAGGAAGGAGCCTGGGCAGATTCCCTGCTCGCTGCTGTGGAGAAAAAAAATACGTTGGAGGAGTTTAAATCTTCGGCACGGAGCAAGGTAGAAAGCCAGAAGTCGCAGGCGGTGGGAGATTTGAGCTACCTGGTCAGCGTAGAAAAATCGGTGTGGGCGGCCGACCTGGAGCGCTGGAACAAAGCCAGTACTGCTTTTTCCTGCCTGGCCATGTTCCTGATTGGCGCCGCTTTGGGTTCCATTATCAAAAGGGGAGGCTTCGGAATGCCCGTACTGATCTCCATCGCTTTCTTTATTTTGTATTACCTGATGCAGCAGATGGGCAATAAATATTCGAAGGAGGGCCTTATCCCTTCGGTGGTGGGCGCCTGGATGCCGTTTACGGTTTTGTTCCTGATCGGGGTGCTGCTGATGCGGAGGGCGAGGAATTTTTAGTTCCGAGTAGTGAGTTCCGAGTGCCGAGTGCTTGGTATTAAGCGAGTGAGTTTTTCAAACCACTCGGCACACAGCACTCGGCACTAATAAAAACTTCCCTCAAATAACCTGAAATAATAAAAATTACGTATCTTTGCACCTGTTTATTTTTTTACCATAAATCTAGGTTAATATCTAATGTATTTAACTCCGGAAAAGAAGGAAGAGATCTTCGCATCGAAGGGCTTCCAGAGAAAAGCGACTGATACCGGTTCCGCCGAGTCTCAGATTGCCTTATTTACTTATAGAATTGCTCACCTTACCGAGCATTTGAAAGTTAACAAGCATGATTATTCT
>JBEBRS010000127.1:0-8959 GCA_040394705.1 Leadbetterella byssophila | reverse complement strand
CAGTCACATTTATTTTGTGCTTTGAAAAATTTTTCCGGAATATTACGGTTATTAATGGGACAGACGCGCGGTGTAACCGCTTACACCCCAAGTGCTTTCCTAACTTATTAGCTATTACGTTATGAATTGGTTCAAGAAGATCCGCCGGTACTTCGCGGAAACCGAAACTCCTCCCCTGCCCGAACAGGTTGCCCTTCCCGAGCTCCTCCCGGAACCGGTACCCGAAGCGGAAGAACTTCCAGCGGAAGAAGAAGACGTCCTGCCTTTCTGGCTGAATAACGATGACGCCCTGAAGGACGAAGGCGTAATTTATGGCCTGAGCGGTACAGACCCCCAGGAAAAGATAAATATAATCCATTCCGTCTATAAAAAACATTCCGCCGGATGGATCCGCGTTCGGGAGGAACTCAACGAAAAAATCGGGGAGCTCAACCTCATCCTTGAGAAAAAAGACGCCCTTTTACATGAACTGGGGCGTAAAACTGAGCAGGTTCGGGGGCAGGAACCCCGGGAAGAAAATAGTTTCAGGGTACTTACCGGGTTGATCCTGGCCCTTGGCATGTGTATCGGGAACTATTTCCTGATCCGTGAGGGTGTGCGTTACGGTTTCCCCTTGCAGAGTGACCCCATTGCCCTGGGGGTTTTTCTTACCGGCATGTTCAGCCTGTATTACACTACCTCGGTAATTCATAGCGACAGCCCCCTCACGTGGAAAAGAACCCTGGAGGAGTTTGGAATGCCCCTGGCTGCCTCTCTCTTCGTATGGGTACAGGTGGTATCCGAAATGGCCTGGTACAAATCGGCCGGCTTTTTTATTTTTACCTTTTTTGCGTTTCTGATCGCGGGAAAACTCTTGCTGGGCTCCATCGCCCAACTGAAACGCGAGATCCGCCTTTTTCAAATGAACCGGGAGCTTAAACGAGAAAAATATGCCGCCGCAACCGACTGGCTACAGACCATGGATTCCCTGGAGAAAGAAATGGAGAAGATAAGGATGGAGAAATGGAAGATCGTAAGCGCCTTAAACGAAACCGAAGCGCAGATCAACCGCCTGACCGCCGACAAAGAAGCCGCCGTTAACCTGTTTATCAGTGAATATAACCTTGCCAAAGATTATAAAGACCGGCTAAGCGGAGCGCAGATTTCTAAAATAATAAGATAGCCGTAAGCTATACACCATAGACAAAAACTCACTACTCATTACTCATTACTCATAGCTCATAGCTCAAAACTAACTGAATAAAATGAACGAGGATTTTAAAAAAGGATTAGAAAACGGCCTGGAAAACCTGGACAAATCCAATTACGAAGATTTTGTTTCGAGCGAGGTCTCCCTGAACTGGCTTACCGAAAATAAGCGGCAGTTAGACGAACAGATCCTGGGGGTACGACAAACTATTGACGACACCACCCGCCAGAAGGTTGAAATCCTCGAAGCCAGCCAGGAAGTGCAGCATCGCTTCGAAAGCCAGCAGCATGAAGTGCGGGCAATCGAAAAAGAAATTGCCGGACTGGAGCAAAAAATAGAGGACACCCGTCTGGAAAAAACCAAAAACCCCCTGTACTATCCTTTACTCGCAGGCATTATCTATTTCGCGGCGGGGGTAGTGTTCCTCTTTGGCGACCTTATCATCAGTCATGAGATTGTGGCGTATGCCCTTAATATCCGGAACAATATGGAAGCGTGGGCATTCGCCTGCGGCCTGGCCGGGGTCACCCTGCTACTGAAGCCTGCTTATGAGCGCCTCATCGAAGAACCGTACCTCAAAAACCCCACCGAAAAGACAAAGAAAATCCACGGCTATTTCCAGACCGGCCTGGTGGTCATCTCCATAAGCACTCTCGCGGTGCTGGGCTGGTTCAGGTACGAAGCCTACAAGGCAGATAAACTGAAAGCCGCCATTAACACCGAGATAAAGTCGCTCCAACTGGCCGCTACTCCCCTCATCCAGGGTACAGAGGTGGTGTCAGACCCGGTACTAACCCAAAAAATTGAGGCCAAAATGAAAGAGGTAGAGGCCCTGAACAAAGAACTGGTCACCAGTAACCGCGCTTTGCTCTCCTTTGTACTCAGCGGAGTACTCTTTGCCATAGCGGGCGCCATCTGTTTCGGCATCGCCTTCCCTATCCTCAGCAGCTACTGGAAACGCTGGTTGTGGCATAATCCCGCCATCAACCGGGCTAGCCGACGCCTCCGGAAACTTCGAACCCGCCTGGCCGAAGCCAGCCGGCCTATGTACGAAAGCGCCTCCATCAAAACGCTTCATGAGCGTAAAATGGAAATCCTGCCGGATACCGGGGAGCTGAAACAAGAACTCCGCCAACTCGAAGAAAACGCGTTCCTGCTTTCAGAAAAAATAAAACTGGCCATGGAATCTTCCCGCGTAAGTCTCTATAACAGTGGGTACGACAGCGGACAAACCCACAAAGACGGACTCTCCCCCGAGGAACTGAAAAACTACAAAGCCGGCCTCGTAGACCACCTGAAAGACGCTCGGGAAAGCGATAAAACAACGCCCCGGGTGTATAAAAGTAACGGCCTGCGCCCTCACCAGGCCCTCCGGAAAGCCATCACCGACTCCTTTAACGAAAATTGAATTATTTTTATCCCGAAAATCACTATTTCCACATTTCCTATCTTTAATTAAACTTATTATAAATAAATATTTGTAAAAACCATCCCACCCTCTACCTTTGAGCCTCAATTTAGAATTATTTTAAATAAAAATAGTTGTGGCCTACAGGATGCGAACGCTCATTTCTTCTCTGCTGATCCTCTTTACCTTACTCTCTGCCTCTGCTCAGCAGGAGTTTATCGTGCTTACCGGACAGGTTACAGAAGGGAATGAGGCATTATCCGGCGTGACCGTACAGCTAAAAGAACAGGGACTGTCTACCGTGACAGACGCCAGCGGGAAATTCAGCCTGCGCGCCCAACCCGGAAACCAAACCATTCGTTTCCAAATGATCGGCTACCTGCCCAAAAGCATTGAAGTGGGTCTTCATCAGAATTATGACTTCGGAAACATCATCCTCGAACCTGATCCCCGCACCCTGAACGAACTGGTGGTTACCGGTCAGATCAGTCCCCAATCGGTGCGTAACTCCGTATACAACGTACGCATTATTAACCAGGAGCAAATCCGCCTCCGGGGCGCCACCAGCCTTCAAAGCATACTCAGTACGGAACTGGGCATGCGTTTTTCCAACGACCTTACCCTGGGTACCACCGACGTGGAACTCATGGGGATGTCCGGGCAAAACGTCAAGATTCTGCTCGACGGCGTTCCGGTGATTGACCGGGGTTCCACCCGCGAAAGCCTGGGACAGATTGACATCAATAATGTAGAAAAAATTGAAATCGTAGAGGGGCCTATGTCGGTTAGCTACGGATCAGACGCCCTCGCCGGTGTAATCAATATCATTACCCGGAAGAATCCATCCTCCACTCCCGTCACCCTCACCGCCCGCGTTCAGGAAGAAACCGCCGGAGACGAATACTCCCCCTTCTCCGGAGAAGGCACCCACCATCAGGCCCTCGGACTTGCCTGGCAAAACCAGCGCTTTGATGCCGCGGCAGGCCTCACCCGGAATTTCTTCGGGGGATGGCAGGGCAGCGCCACCGGCCGGAAAATGGAGTGGATGCCCAAAGAACAATATCTGCCCTACGCGCAGCTTGGCTACCGTACCGATGCGTACTCTATCTGGTACCGCTTTAACGGCACCAAAGAAACCCTCAAAAGCCTTGGCGACACCTACACCAATACCAACACCAGCCACGAATCTGCCACCGATCAGTTTTATATTACCAAACGGTGGTTTCACCAGCTACAGTCGGAATACCAGTTGAACCCGCGCCACAGCCTCTCGCTCGCCGCCGCCTACACCGACTACAGCCGCAGCACACAAACTACAGAAATTGACCTGGTCACCGACCGCCGGACCTTATCGCTCAGCGGCAGCCAGGACGAGTCGGTATTCTCCAGCGGGTTTTTCCGTTTCACCGGACAGCACCGCTTTAACCCCACCATTTCTCTTCAACACGGTATAGAGGCAAACCTCAACAGCGCCAGCGGAGAACGTATTGAAGGAAGCCCTGAAATAAACGACTATGCCTATTTTGCCTCTTCGGAAATCAAAATAGGCTCCAAAATTAACCTCAGACCCGGCCTGCGTTTTATCCATAACTCGGTGTATGACGCCCCGCCGGTGATCCCGTCCATCAACACAAAATTCACCCTGGCCAAGGGGCTGGACCTCCGCGCCGCCTATGCCCGGGGCTTCCGTTCTCCCGCCCTGCGCGAACTTTATTTTACTTTCTTTGATGCCAGCCATTCCATCCGGGGGAACGAAAACCTTAGAGCCGAAACTTCTGACAGCTATAACGCATATCTCTCCTACCAGGCCATTGATCGGCAGGATCTGCGCCTGAATACCACCTTAGGTACCTTTTACAATGTGTTCGATAACCTGATCTCCATTGGTATTGACCCTCTGGACAACAGCATCAATACCTACCTGAATATCGACAAACATAAAACCACCGGCCTTACGCTGAACAATGTATTGTATTGGAAAAACCTTTATGCCACCCTCGGTTTTTCCCGGATAGGCCGTTACAACAGTTACTCGGAAAGCGAAGACCTGGCCGAATTCCTGTGGACTTCGGAAGTCAACACCAACCTCCGCTATAATTTCCCAAAAATTGCTGCAGGAGTCAGTCTCTTCCTGAAACACTCCGGGAAAATGCCCCGGTATATTGCACAGACTACCGCTACGGGGGTCATTGCCAAGCCTACGGAAATAGAAGGCTTTACCCTGGCCGACCTCACTTTTAACAAAGTTTTCTTTCAGTATTTTACACTCAATGCCGGCATCAAAAACCTTTTTGGTGTAACCCGGCTGGCCAATACCGACACAGAAAGCGGAGGAGCCCACTCCACCGGCGGGGCAATCCCGATGTCGTACGGTCGCTCTTATTTCCTGGGCATATCCGCCCAGATTACCAAGTAATTAATAATTAATCATATATGAAAAACACGATAAAATTAGTTCTGTTCTCGTTACTGACTGTGTTTATCTCTTCCTGTGAAGACGATACTATTGACCTTCCGGATAACTATGTAGCCTTTAAGACAGCTGAAGCCGGGCTTACAGGAGCAGACGTTAGCATTGAACTCACGCTTACCCGCGCGGCCGACGCCGCCATTCCCCTGACCGTATCCCTTACGCCGGCAGGAGTAGAATACGGCACCCACTTCATTACCGAACCGGCGGCCAGCAACAATACCATTGCCCTGACCATTCCCCAGGGAGAATCATCGGCAAGTATTAAAGTGATTCCCGTGGAAGGTGTACTTCTTTCCGGAACCGAAACCCTGGATTTCACCATCAGTCAGGTAACTTCCCCTACGCTGATCGGGTTGACCAAAGACCTGAAACTTACGTTTTCCCGCATTATTTCAGACGGAAGTCAGCTCACGCTGGAAGGGAAAACCGACGCATCTGACTATACCAATAACGTATATGTGGATCTGAGCGGAAACAGCACACACCTGAACGCCCGCGCAGCATGGAACCTGGCCTTTACCAATACTTCCCAGTTTCGTGTGGTGCTGAACCACTCCCTGCAAACAACGGCGGCGGTAACCACCAAATCGGATATCACCCAGGTGTCTCTGGCCGACACGGCCACCACGGCAGATATCTACATCTCCGGCGCACGGATCACCGACCCTACTACCCTGCCTCTTGTAGACAGTTGGGACGGTGACCTGAGCAAAACCGTTTTCACAGAAGTTTCCGCTACTTCTTCCGAAAATAAAGTGTACCTGGTAGCCTTTCAAGGAAGCAATACCCCCAAAAGCCAATGGTACAAAGTAAAAGTAGACCGTAACGGCTCAGGGTACAAGGTACAATACGCCCGCATAGGCGAATCCGATGTCAAAACCGTAGAGATCAGCAAAGACGCCGACTTTAACCTCAGCTTCCTTTCCTTCTCTACCGGCCTGGTAAGTAATGTAGAACCCAAAGCCAACGACTGGGACATACAATACGGTTACAGCACCTATAACTCCGGACTGAATACGCCTTACTGGTTCCAGGATTTCGTGCTACTCAACTACATTGGCGGAGCCGAAGCGGCCGTAGTAGAAACCTCTACCGTTAGCTACGACGCTTATGCCGAAAGCCATATCGCCTCCACTACTTTCGCCAAAACCCGTGACGCCATCGGTAGTAAATGGAGAGCCACTTCAGGCGCCGCGGTAGGAATCACCCAGGGCAGGTTCTTCGTGATCAAAGATCCGGAAGGTAACGTGTACAAGCTGAAGTTTGTAAGCGCGGGCATCGGCTCTGACGGCGGAGAAAGAGGAAAACCGGTCATTGAATACAAATTGGTTAAAAAAGGTTGATCTCTTCAGCCCCTTAGGAAACAGCCTGGTATAGCCGGGCTGTTTTTCTCTTTACAGGGCCCTTGGTTTCCTTCGAAACTATTCACTATTTAAAATTGTTCTAAGTTAAAAACAAGGGGAAACAGTCCCATAAAATTATCTCATGGTTAAAGAGGCACAAAAAGAACCCACCCTTTACGATCAGGCCCGGCAGGTACTGGATTCTAAAATTGAGGAGTTGGGCTTACGGAAAACGCAGGAGCGTTACAGAATACTGGAAGAGATCTATAAACGCGAGGATCATTTCGAGATTGAAGACCTCTTTGACTCCATGCTACAGCAGAATTTCAATGTCAGTAAAGCCACCGTGTATAATGTAGTGGAATTGTTGACGGAGATCGGGCTGGTGATACGCCATAACTTTGGCAACAATAACGCCGCCCGATATGAAAAAGCCTTCGGAAGAAGACAACACAGCCATATTATCTGCACGAAGTGCAATAAGGTGATTGAATTCTGTGACCCCCGCCTCCTGTTGATTCAGAATACCGCATCCCGATACAGCGATATTGAAATCAAAGACCACTCCCTGGTTTTTTACGGAGTATGCCACAGCTGTCAGAAAAAGTAAGTATATTTGATGTACCGGCCAAGCATCGCTGACGATAGCCTTCAAAAGAGAGGGTAGTTCCAGCCCTGCCACGGCCGAAAGTTGATTTCTGAAAGCAAAAAGCCGATCGCAAAAATCGTCCTGATGAAAAAGCCCGCTTTCCCCGACGTCTCCCTCTTTGTCTGCAACGGCAGTAAGTGCGGGCGGCACAAAGACTTCAGGAAGCTCCTGAAGAATGAAATCAGGCACCGCGTACATGCCGATATCGGGATTTTTCGTACGGAGTGTACCGACCGCTGTAAATTTGCCCCCGTCTTGTGCCTTCAGCCCCATAATATCTGGTTCTACGAGGCCGATGAACACACCGTAGAACACATTGTGGAAGTCCTCCGTAAATCCTGAAACCCTACCTTCCTCCTCCCTAAAAAATTATTTTTTATTCTTCCGGGAAAAACAGCATTTTCCTTTGTTGAGCAGGCTCTCCTACCAAATAAAAAGTAAGCTTTTTGCTCATTTTTCCATAGTATTTTTTTAAGAAAAAATAGCATGTTTGAGAGACTGATTAAATTGTGTATGTTTGTACCAAAAATAGTCTTCAATGAGTTACATAGAACCGGCGCCTGTTCCGGCCAGTGAAAATCCCCTGGATTCCATGATGTCGCGCTTTAATGCCGCCATACGGATTCTCGGCCTGCCTGATGAAATGTATGATATCCTGAAGGTTCCTGCCCGTCAGGTGATTGTGGGTCTGCCCGTGACCATGGACAACGGGAAAATCAAAGTTTTCGAAGGATACCGTGTGATTCATTCCACCATTCTTGGTCCGGGAAAAGGCGGTGTACGTCTGGACCCCGGCGTTACTCTCGACGAAGTGCGTGCCCTGGCTGCCTGGATGACCTGGAAATGCGCCGTGGTGGATATCCCCTACGGAGGCGCCAAAGGAGGCATCGCCTGCAATCCCCGCGAAATGTCGGCGGGAGAAATTGAGCGCCTGGTGCGCGCGTATACCCTGGGCATGCTTGACATCTTCGGTCCGGACAAGGACATCCCCGCACCCGATATGGGTACCGGCCCCCGGGAAATGGCCTGGCTGATGGACGAATATTCCAAAGCCAAAGGCATGACCACCCAAGCGGTGGTTACAGGGAAACCCCTGGTGCTGGGCGGCTCCCTCGGGCGCACCGAAGCCACCGGCCGCGGCGTGACCGTGTCGGCAATCTCGGCCATGGAAAAAATAAAGCTTAATCCTTACCGAGCCACCGCCGCCGTGCAGGGCTTCGGAAATGTAGGGTCTAACGCCGCCCTGCTCCTGAAAGAAAAAGGGGTTACGGTCACCGGCATCAGCGATGTATCCGGTGCCTACTATAACGATAAAGGAATAGATCTCGACAAGGCCATAGAATACCGCAATCAGCATAACGGCATCCTGGAAGGTTTTGACGGCGCCGAAAAAATACCCACCGAAGAACTCCTCTTCCTGCCGGTAGACCTGCTGGTACCCGCCGCAAAAGAAGACGTGATCACCCGCCACAATGCTTCCAAAATCCAGGCAAAACTCATTGTGGAAGGAGCCAACGGCCCTACCTCTGCTACGGCCGATGACATTATCCACGACAAAGGCATCATGGTGGTGCCCGATATCCTGGCCAATGCCGGAGGCGTCACCGTATCGTATTTTGAATGGGTACAAAACCGCATGGGCTATAAATGGCCCCTCGACCGGATCAACCGGAGAAGTGACCGCGTGATGAAAGACGCTTTCAACAACGTGTACGAAACCTCTGAAAAATACAAGGTCTCCCTGCGTTTGGCCGCCTACATTCTGGCCATCGACAAGGTTTCAAGCTCCTATAAATTCCGGGGCGGTTACGGTTGAAAAACCCCCGTTACAGGTAACTTTTTAAGTCTTACGCGGTTCTCGACTTCGCTCGAACGGACACCAGCAACGTTGTTTGTG
>JBEBRS010000126.1:0-8981 GCA_040394705.1 Leadbetterella byssophila | reverse complement strand
TGCAGATTCTCGTTCACCACGTGATGGTAGATTTATCGAGAAATTAGGGCAGTACAACCCGCACACCACGCCAGCGGCTATCTCTTTGAAAGGCGACAGAGCGCTGTACTGGTTGCAGGTAGGAGCCCAGCCTACAGACACCACCCGCAAGATCCTGAGTGTAAACGGCGTTATGCTGAAAAAACACCTGCAGATCGGGGTAGAAAAAGGAGCAATTACCCAGGAGCAGGCGGATGCGAAATTCCAGTCGTGGGTAGACGCTAAAGCCGCTATCCGGGTAGAAAAACTGGCCAAGCTGGCTACCGGTAAGGAAAGCGCGAAAAAGGCGGTATTGGAAGCCGAGCGTAAGAAAAAAGAGGACATGATCGAGGCGAAGAAAAAAGCCGAAGCCGCTCTGCTGGCTGAAGCTGAACCTGCCCAGGAAGCCGAAGAAGCTCCCGAGGCAGCGGAAACTCAGGAAGAGGCCCCCGCTCAGGAAGAAGCTCCCGCGCAGGAAGCTGCGTCTGAAGAAGAAACTCCTGCCGCGGAATAATCGCGGATCAGTAAGGTTTTTATGGTCCCCGCAAGTATATTGCGGGGATTTTTTATTCAAGGAAATAGCTTGCGGCCCTGGCGCTATGCACGCAGAGAAAACGCATGGCCCGGAATCGCCGGCACACCGCAAAAAATATGCAGAAATCAGATTGTTTCGCTTTAGGTAAAATTACCAAAACACACGCCCTGAAAGGGGAAGTGATTCTTTTCCTGGACGTAGATGAACCGGAAAATTACGACTCCCTGGAGGCCCTCTTCCTGGAAATAAAAGGGCAGCTGGTTCCTTACATCATTGAGGAACTCCAGATCAAAGGACGAAAGTCTATATTAAAACTGGAAGACATCGACACGATAGAACAAGCCGAACCCCTCGTCAATGCCCCCGTCTGGTTACCGCTGACCGCCCTTCCTGAACTGAAAGGCAACCAGTTTTATTACCATGACGTGATCGGCTTTGAGGTCCTGGAGTCGGGCGCCCCCGTAGGAATACTCAAAGCCATTTACGAAAGCACAGGACAAGACCTCTTTGCCATTGAGAGAGACGGAAAAGAAGTGCTCATCCCCATTGTAGACGAATTTATCCGGAAGATCGATCATCCGGGCCGACGTATTGAAGTGGAACTTCCCGAAGGGCTACTGGATATTTACCTTAATCCCTGAACAATGAAGATAGATATTATCAGCTGCCAGCCCGGCCTGGTAGAAGGCTTTCTCAGTCAGTCGATTGTGAAAAATGCCATCCAGAACGAACGGGTGGATATCCGCCTGCACGACCTGAGGGCTTATGGAATGGGAAATTATAAGCAGATTGACGACTACCAGTACGGTGGGGGAGCAGGCATGGTACTGATGGCCGAACCCCTTGCCCGCCTTATCCGTGATTTGCAGTCCCAATTCACCTACGATGAAGTGATTTACATGACGCCTGACGGCCACACTTTCAACCAGAAAACGGCCAACCGGCTTTCCCTCAAAAAAGGAATTCTCATTATTTGCGGACACTACAAAGGGATTGACCAACGCATACGCGACATGTTCGTGACCCTGGAAATTTCAATAGGCGACTACGTACTTTCCGGGGGAGAAATTGCGGCTGCCGTTATAACAGACGCAATTGTCCGCCTGATTCCCGGCGTAATCAACGATGAAACTTCGGCCCTGACCGACTCCTTCCAGGATAACCTGCTGGCCCCGCCCGTGTACACCCGCCCGGCCGACTTCGAAGGGCATACCGTGCCGGAAGTGCTTCTCTCCGGTAACGAAAAGCACATCCAGGAATGGCGCATGGAAAAATCGATAGAAATCACCACGGCGAGAAGGCCCGATTTATTCGATAAATGATTGCAAAAGTGGTGAAATATATGTATTTTTGACCAATAATGTTAAACGCACTTTAGAAACATTTTTCACAATAATTTATGGCAGAAGAGACTGAAAATCCCGACCTGGGGTCCGGTACCATAATCCCGATCAATATTGAAGACGAAATGCGGGGAGCCTATATTGACTATTCCATGTCAGTTATCGTTTCCCGGGCTTTACCCGACGTTCGGGACGGCTTCAAACCGGTACACAGAAGGGTGCTTTACGGAATGTCCGAACTGGGTGTATTTCATAACAGACCTTATAAGAAATCCGCCAGGATAGTAGGAGAGGTGCTGGGAAAATATCACCCCCACGGCGACTCCTCCGTATACGATACCATGGTGAGAATGGCCCAGGACTGGTCATTGCGCTACCCCCTGGTAGACGGACAGGGAAACTTTGGTTCGGTAGATGGCGACTCACCGGCCGCCATGCGTTATACCGAAGCCCGGCTCAGACGGATTGCCGAAGAAATGCTGTCGGATATCAACAAAGAAACCGTTGATTTCCAGGGTAACTTTGACGATTCCCTCACAGAACCATCCGTTTTGCCCGCCCGTATTCCCAACCTCCTCTTAAACGGAACCTCCGGCATCGCCGTAGGGATGGCCACCAACATGGCCCCTCATAACCTCTCGGAAGTGGCAGACGGCATTACCGCCTACATTGATAATCCGGAGATCACCATTGAAGAACTGATGCAATACATCAAAGCGCCTGATTTCCCCACCGGCGGTATCATTTACGGATACAGCGGTGTAAAATCAGCCTTTGAAACGGGGAGGGGAAGAATCGTTCTCCGCTCAGTAGCCAACTTCGAAGTCTCCAAAACCGGGAAAGAACAAATCGTAGTCACCGAAATTCCTTACCTGGTCAATAAGGCCGCCATGATTGAAAAAACCGCGGCCCTGATCAACGAGAAAAAAATAGAAGGTATTTCCGACATCCGCGACGAGTCTGACCGCCAGGGCCTTCGCGTAGTGTATGATCTCAAAAGAGATGCCGTACCGAATGTGGTACTGAATAACCTGTACAAATACACCCAGTTACAGTCGTCTTTCAGTATCAATAACGTGGCCCTGGTAAACGGCCGCCCGGAAACGCTGCACCTGAAAGAGCTGATCGAATATTACGTGAAACACCGGATAGAAGTGATCACCCGCCGAACCCAGTACGACCTGCGTGAAGCGGAAAAACGCGCGCATATTCTGGAAGGTTTACTGATTGCCCTGGACCACCTCGACGAAGTGATCGCCCTCATCCGGGCTTCCAAAGATCCCGATGAGGCCCGGACCGGACTGATGGAAAAATTCTCCCTTTCCGAGATTCAGGCCCGTGCAATTCTCGACATGAGACTACAGCGCCTCACCGGACTGGAAAGAGAAAAGATCGTAGAAGAGTACAAGCAGATCCAGGCCCTCATCGAAGAGTTAAAAGCCATTCTCGCCTCGGAAGAAAAGAAAAAAGAACTGATCAAAACCGACCTCCAGGACATCAAAACCAAATACGGCGACGAAAGACGTTCCCAGATTGAAATGGCCGGAGGTGAATTCAATATCGAGGACATGATCCCCGATGACGAGATGCTGGTCACCGTATCCAGCCAGGGCTATATCAAACGTACCAACCTCTCCGAGTACCGCAGCCAGGGCAGGGGAGGAACGGGCTCAAGAGGGGTGAAAACCAAAGACGACGACTATACGGAGCACCTCTTTATGGCCACTAACCATAACTACCTGCTCTTCTTTACTGAAAAAGGCAGACTCTACTGGTTACGTGTTTTTGAAGTACCGGAAGGCAACAAAACCTCAAAAGGCCGTGCCATCCAGAACCTTATCAATATCGAATCGGATGATAAAGTCAAGGCCGTACTGAATGTCAAAACACTTTCCGATGAAGATTACATTAAGAACAATTACATCGTGATGTGTACCCAGAAAGGTACAGTGAAAAAAACCCTGCTGGAACTCTATTCGAGGCCAAGGCAGAACGGTATTATCGCCATTAATATCAACGAGGGCGATCAGCTGATTGATGTAGCGCTGACCAACGGCAACGACTATATTATCATTGCCGCCGGACAGGGCAAAGCCGTACGTTTCCACGAATCGGGCATCCGGCCTATGGGCAGGGGGGCTACCGGCGTACGCGGTATCAATCTGGCCGAAGACGATAAGGCCATAGGCATGATCTGTGTGAGTCGCGCTGACGCCCAACTGTTAGTAGTATCTGAAAAAGGCTTTGGAAAACGTTCCGATATAGAAGACTACCGGATTACTTCACGGGGAGCAAAAGGTGTCAAAACTTTGAATATTACCGATAAAGTAGGTAATTTGGTCGCGATAAAAGAGGTAACGGACGAAGATGATCTTATGATTATCACCACCCGGGGAATCGCGATCCGCATCCACGTATCCGATCTCCGCGTAATGGGCAGGAATACCCAGGGGGTAAAACTGATCAAATTAAGCGACAAAGACGGTATTGCTTCGGTTACCCGCATTATCCGGGAAGAAGATGAGGAAGAAGAAACACCGACCGAATCAGAAGAATAAAAATTGTAAAACAAAACCGTAACATAGAATGAAAAGATTAGTTGTAAGTGCATTATCCTGCTTTGTGGTGTTAGCCGCACAGGCGCAGGACGACGACAAGCTGCTGGAGATCGAATGCAAGGGCTACCAGGATGCCGTAGCAAAAAACCTCAAGAATACGGAGAATGCCAAAAGGGCGGCCCGAAGTGCTACCTGGGTTGACCTTGCAAGTTCGTATCTTAGCCTTGCCCAGAGATGTACCAATGACTCCACCGCAGCCCAGAAAGCAGAAGACGCGTACAAAAAAGCGCTGGAGTTAGAAAATGCCGCAGGCGGTAAGAAGTCAAAAGAGATAGAAGCTTCTTTAAAAAGCACAGAACTCAGCCAGGCATTCCTGATGCAGGGAGCCAGCTTTTATAACAACAAAAATTATAAAAAAGCAGCGGAGTTCTTCGGAAAAAGTTCGGCGGTAAATCCCCAGGATACTACTGCAGCACTATACGCCGGTATTGCAGAGCAACTTCTGGAAAACAATGAAGGTGCCCTTACTCACCTGAATAACTTCATCGCACACGGTGGAAAAGACGTAAGTGTTTTCTATAGCGTAGCCCAGATCTATAAGTCGGAAAGCAAATTCGACGAAGCGGCAAATGTGCTGAAAAAAGGTATAGAAGTGAATCCCGGTAATACAGACCTGGCCAATGAATTGATTAACGTGTACCTTGCCTCTAACAATATGGATCAGGCCATCGCCGACCTGGAAGCCCAGGTTAAAAAAGATCCTTCTAACGTAGTGAGCATGATTAACCTCGGTTTGATTTACGACTCTAAAGCACAGGAAGTGGGAGCAGAGCTTAATAAAATTCAGGAAAAACTTCAGGAAAACAACACGGAAAAACTGGACAAAAAACTGATTGCCGAGCAAGACAAACTGGCAGCTTACGAATCCGAGATCGAGTCACTGAACACCAAACTCAAAAGAGAACCAAGAACCGCGGCGGCCACCAAAAAGAGAATCGGAGAAGTAACGGAGCAAAAAGTGGAGATTGAAAAGGAAATCGCTTCTGTAATTAATGAAATTCAGCAGAAAAAAGCCCTGGCTTCAGGCGATGCCGAATTAAAAGCCAAAGCAGAGAAGTTAGCTGCTCAGCAAAAAGAAGCGAAAACCCACGCTTCCAACAATTACAAAAAAGTGCTGGAAGTAGATCCGGATAACTTTGACGCACTCTACAACCTGGCCGTTTTAAATTACAACGAAGGCGTTGAAATCAAAAAGGTAGTAGATTACATGGATCTTGCCACCTACAGAAAAGAAGGCAAAGCCATAGAAGATAAAGCCTGCGCTCAGTTCGCTCTTTCAAAACCTTATTTCGAAAGAGCTTCAAAGGTGAAACCTGATGACGCAGACATTAAAGAAAACCTCACAAACGTAGAGAGAATCCTCGAACAATGCGGTAAGTAAATATAATCAGAAGAAGGGAAAGGCTGCATTCGTACGGATGCAGTCTTTTTTATTTCAGAAAGTACTATTTAACATAATATTAATTATAGAACATTTCCATTAAACCCAAAAATAGCTTAAAATTGAACTATATATATCAATTCTCATGAGTAATCATTAACTTGAATAAAAAAACGCTCATGAAGAAAACCTTGCTTATTATAAGTTCTATTTTTCTTTTTTCAGGTTGCGCCGTCAATAACGGTCCGCAAAATACAAACGAAGAGTTCAGAGTGCTGGGGTACCTTCATGGAAACTGGGATCCAGAGGCTACAGACCTGGCCCTCATCACAGACCTGAATCTCGCCTTTGTCCATCCGGATGAAAACGGTGATTTTACACCTGACCCGGCTTATGAAAAAGTCATATCTGCTGCACATCAGCAAAATGTACGGGTATTCTTTTCCATTGGCGGCGGTGCTCCGCCACCGCACCTGGAAAAACTTTTAGCCTCAAAACAAGGACAAGAGCGCTTTGTAAACGGAATTGTTCAACTTCTCGATCAATACAATTTCGACGGAGTGGATATCGATCTTGAAAACGAATTGATCAATGCCCACTATGCCCCTTTTGTGGCGGCGGTAGCAAAGGCTGTCAAGGCCAAAAATAAACGCGTCACGGCCGCCCTGGCCAGCTGGAACTCCGATAAAATAGCCGATTCGACATTGGCGCAATATGATTTCATCAATGTGATGTCGTACGACGCCACCGGCCCATGGAATCCCGAAAAACCTGGCCCGCATTCTCCTTATACTATGGTAGAAAACGACTTCACCTATTATACGAAGACGAGAAAACTAGCTCCGGAAAAAATACTGATCGGCCTTCCCTTCTACGGCTACGGTTTTAATGGTGCGCCCGTGTCTATGAAATACAAAGATATTATCGAAAACTACCCGGGCAGTGAATGGAAAGACGAACTGCCCATTGGAGAAGGAACGATCTACTATAATGGCATCCCTACCATTGAAAAGAAAACCCTTTATGCCTTGGAAAAAGGTGCCGCCGGTGTGATGATCTGGCAACTCCTCCAGGATTCAAAAGATCACAAATCACTGCTTAAAACTATTTATGAAGTGAAAGCTTCCGGACTAAAGACCTTAAACGTATCGTCTGAATAGAAAAACATCACTCGGGTCAGCACCCGCTCCGTTTTTGCCTCTTCCTGAGAATCGGATATTTCGGTTTCGCCCGTACTTGATCCGGTATTATTCAAATCTCGCGAACCGTTAAAAAGACTGGAAAAGTCATTATTTTCCCTTATGGTCTGTATCACATCCGGATCCAGGTCCTGGTCGTCTCCGATCCAGTTGAATTCCAGCTCAGGAAACCGGTCTACAATCTTCTGTATAATATCCAGGGTAGGTTTGTTCCGTTCAGTAAGAATATGGCTGATTATAGGCCTCTTTACGCCTATAATATCGGCAAAACGAGTGGAAGTGAGGCCCAACCCGAGGATAAGTGCTTCTATTTTATCTTTTAAAGAGGCCATTGCCGTTTACATTTGAAAACCGAGTAAATTAACAAAAGAAAATTGAAAGATACAAATGTTTTAAATAATTCACTATTGTTAATTATGAATAGTTTACAATTGTTACTTTATAATTTATTAATTATAAATTACTTATAGTTACTTTTTTCAATATTGGATTTTTTCGAGGCTCGCATTCTCTGAAATGGAAAATCAAAAAATATTTTTGTAAATAATTTTTGATTTTCCATTTTTATGCCCTTACATTTGTTCTGTCATGTCGGGATATCCGGCTTGCGTGCTGAATAACTTACTTGTGTGCTTTCCTAAAAAAACATAAATAAAGGTTTAAGAATCCATTGAAATCAAAAAGGCCCCGGAACATTTCCAGGGCCTTTTTACATTCAAAACTTAATGGTCACACTACACCGTTACATTGTTCTCTCTGAGGGCATCATTCAAAGAGGTTTTCAGGTCTGTACTGGCTTTCCGCTTGCCGATAATCAAGGCGCACGGCACACCGTACTCCCCAGCCGGGAAAGATTTCATCAGGGTACCCGGAATGACCACCGAGTTTTCAGGCACATAACCTATATACTGTACAGGTTCAGGACCGGTCACATCGATAATTTTAGAACTTCCGGTAATGGTCACTCCTGCACCCAATACCGCACGCTTCCCTATCCTCGCGCCTTCCACTACTATACACCTTGAACCGATAAAGGCACCGTCTTCTACAATCACGGGAGACGCCTGGGCCGGCTCCAACACCCCGCCTATACCTACGCCACCACTCAGGTGTACATCTTTGCCGATCTGGGCGCAGCTTCCTACCGTAGCCCAGGTGTCTACCATGGTACCGGAATCTACATACGCGCCGATATTGATATAGCTCGGCATGAGGATAGCACCGGGTGCGATGTACGCCCCATACCGGGCTACCGCCGGAGGAACCACCCGTACACCCAATTTTTCATAATCCCCCTTTAATTGCATTTTATCGTGATACTCAAAAATACCCGCCTCCATCTTTTCCATCTTCCGTAAAGGGAAATACAGGATAATGGCTTTCTTTACCCACTCATTGGTTTTCCACTCTCCATTACTATCCAAATTAGCAACTCTAAGTTCTCCGGCATCTACCCGGGCAATCACCTCTTCAATGGCTTCTACGGTTGTTTTCTCCTTCAGTAGCTCCCGGTTCTCCCAGGCATCCAAAATAATCTGCTCCATTTGTTTTTTATTGATATTTACTTTTTTTTCTTTTTCCCGATTTAATCTACTATAAAATACTGGTTTTATTATCTATGAATTTAATTTCCTGTCCCCTCCTCCCCTTTTGGACTTTGTACTTTTTAAAGCCAAATAATATTTGGATTTACTCATTTGGAACGTAAAGTTAATCAAATCCCGGTCGGGTTGAAAGAAAAAACCTTTTGCTATTTTAATTAGTCACTCGTATTCTACTCCCTTGCCCTCATTTCCATGAAAATCAGCGTAAATTATCATTCCGTATAAACGGGAAAAGTGCTAACTTTGCGGAAACTTAACGACATATTCAAATGAAAGAAATTAA
>JBEBRS010000125.1:0-8981 GCA_040394705.1 Leadbetterella byssophila | reverse complement strand
AACGGACCGGAATTATATAACCTTTTCGCCATGTGTTTAGTTCAAAAAAATATAGAAAAAATGACACTTACGTGTGGTCTGTGAAAAGCGCCTTACACTACTTTCAACAAATGCGGCCGCTCCCGCTCAATCTTCAGAATGAGTTCTCCAAAAAGTGTATTGGCCCAGGCGAACCACTTCCGGGTAAATTTGGTGGCATCGTCTTTATCAAAAGATTCGTGCATAAAGCCCGTTCCTGCATGAGTACGCTTCAATATGCGTAACTGGTTCAGAATCTCCCGCTCATCTTGAGAGGTCATGGCCCGCATAATTATGCCAATTGGCCAGATCTGGTTAACTAATGTATGCGGACTGCCTATGCCTTCGCCTTCCTTTCCCTGGAAAAAATACGGATTACTGTCACTCAGCACAAATTTCCGGGTCCGCCTGTAAATCTTATGGTTTGCCTTCACCGCGCCGAGGTAGGGCAGGGCCAGCAAGTTGGGTACATTGGCGTCGTCCTGAAACAACGCATTCCCGAAGCCGTCTACCTCCATCGCGAAAATTTCTCCAAATTTCGGGTGCTTGACTACCCCATACCGGTAAATGGCCTTCTCCACCGCCCGCGCAAGCTCCCCGCATTTCTCTGCCAGATCACCCTCTCCGTATACCGTCGACAAAATTTCCGCCATCTGACGCAAGGAAACCACCGCGAAAAAATTAGCAGGAATCAGAAAAGGATACAAAGTAGCGTCATCAGAAGGCCTAAACACCGAATGGATCAGCCCGTTCGGCTTCGTCACATTTCCATATCCGTTACCCGGAACGGTATCGGTAGACCAGGCCGTGGTTCGGCCAAAACGGTAAGGACCGCGCCCCTCCCATCGCTGCTGCTCCTTAAATGTGGTATAGATATTCCGGGCGGCTTCCAGCCATTCCGGTGTAAATATTTCCCGATCGCCCGTTTCCTTCCATAAATAATAACTTAGTCTGACCGGGTAACACAGGGAATCAACCTCCCACTTTCTTTCATGAATCCCCGGCTTCATTTCCGTATGGTCTCCCGCCCATTCGCCTACTTTATCCGACTTATAAAAAGCATTGGCATAAGGGTCAAAATTAATACAGCGCACCTGTCGGTTTACCACTCCGGTCAGCAGATTTTTCAGCCTCTCCGACTCCCGGCAAAGAGACAGGTACGGCCACACCTGCGCCGTGCTGTCTCTCAGCCACATCGCGTCAATATCTCCGGTGATCACAAATGTATCGTGCTTCCCTTCCGAAAAGGAATAATCTACCGTAGTGTCAAGTGTATTCGGAAAACAATTCTCAAAAAGCCAGCCCAGTTCCCTGTCCGCGCATTTCTCCTGTATCCTCCGAATCACCGCTTCTACCCTCTCATCACTAAAATTTCGTTCCCCAAAAGGAGTTCTTACCACCGGAAAATCCGGACGACGTAAAGGCCGGAAAGCCAGACTTCCCACCACCGCGGCAGATCCCAGGATAAAATCCCTTCGCTTAATCATTTCTAAAGATTCTTTTGGCAATAAACGCGTTCATTCCCAGCAATTTCGCCGAATCCCGGATTTCGGTCACCTTGATAGTCAGGTTTTCCTTAAAGTCCGGAAGACAATGCTTATTAATCGCAAACTCCACCGGGTTCACAATCAGATTTCCTGCCTTAGACAACACCCCGTCAATCACAATAATACGTGGATTGAACAAATGAACTGCTACCGAAAGGCCCTTACCCAGCTCAATACCTATATTGTAGAGGATATCAATAGCAAATCCGTCGCCTTGGGAGGCGGCGTCAATCACGTCTTCCAGCGTAATGTGGTCCGGAGTATCTTTAAACCGGGCCAGAGAAGTCACCTCCCCGTTGGCCAGCCCTCTCTTTACCTTTGTTAAAAGAGCCGAAGCAGACGCCACCGTATCCAGGCAACCCACCTTCCCGCACCGGCACAGTTCTCCGTCAGGATTGACCTGCACATGGCCCAGCTCTCCGGCGAAACCCGATGCCCCATTGAAAATTTGTCCGTTAATCACCACCGCCAGACCTACACCCCAGTCTACGTTAATGGAAAGCAGATGATTCTGCTCGCTTCCCACACCGAAGAGTGATTCCCCGAATACCGTAGCTTTCGTATCGTTCAGGATATATACAGGAATGTCCCATTTCGCGGAAATCACCTGGCTTAAAGAACTGTTCTCCGAATCCAGACCCAGGTAGGTTTTGTTCCGGCCGGTCTGCTTATTGATGAGACCGGGCAACGTGAGACCTACTGCTACAATCTCCCCACCTGTGCCGGAGAAACCCTCTATCGCGCTGTCTACCACCTCCAGCAGTTCGGTTCGGAAGGAGTGGTCATTGCTAAGCCCGAGTTCATATACCTTTTCGGATACGATTTCGTTTCTGAAATTCAGGATAACCGCTTTTGTGGAGCGGGTGGTAATATCAATTACCAGGGTATGTTTGTACCGCGGATCGAGGGAGTAGATGGTAGGGTTCCTGCCCTGCTTCTTGGTATCCACCTCCTCTCCCGTCAGCCATTTTTCTTCCAGCAGTTCTTCCAGATGAGCGGTTAAGGTAGGAATACTGATAAAAAGAGCCTCAGACAGTTCCGCAATGCTCTTCTTATCCTCAAAATACAGGTATTTAAGAATATTGCGCTTATTCTTGATCTTCTTGGATTCTACGGCAGACTCCTTGTTGGTCAATTCCTTCAATGAATGTTGCATAAATCTAACCTTTACTGAATATTCCTCTGCTTTACGTATATACGGCTTTGGAATACAATATTACGAATGTTCACTTACCCTGTAAAATTTAAACAGAGAAAACGGGCTAAGCCCGCTTTCTCTGTTATAAAAAGGAGGCTGCTGCTTACTTTTGTGCCCACCAAAGCGGGGTAAGTACCTCGTCAGGTCCGCCCAGGCCCGATACTGCCTGCGCGTATCCCGCTGCGTTACTCGCTCCGATACTGGAAGGGTACTTCAACCTCTGCGGGAAGAACTTCACATTGGAGGTCATATAATTAGAGGAATTCAGCGCGGGCAAGTTGGTCAACGGTTGCTCTACAGCCGGATTCTCAAAGAAAGGCAGACCCAGTCTTCTGTGATCGCTCCAGGTTTCCAGCGGTAACCACGGGTTCTGGGCAATAAACTTCTGGGTAATGATCTTGGTAAGGTGGTCGTTTTTCACGCTACCATTTTTGTACAGATCATTTTTAGGATAAATCAGAGTAGCCGTACCCGCCGTACCGGTATACCCGTCTTTGTAGCTTACGGAATAACTTGCAGGAGGTTCCGTAGTATGATTCCAGCTTACGGAAGTACCCAGACGGTTGTAGTCGTTAGATGCCTTGTAAGCGGCCAGGAACGTAGAAGGCTTCACACCCGAACGGGTTTTGCCATCCCAGTATTCAAAACTCCGGTCAATGCCCGCTTCATAGGCTGCTTGTCCGCCCATAGGTGTTGCCCAGCCCCGTACCGCACCTTCTGCCAGCAGGAAATACGTTTCCCACGGACCAAAGAAAACTCTCTGGCTGGTACCGTCTCTGAACTGCTGTCCGTGACGACCGGTAGTACCAATATACGAGTAGATCTGGTTCTTGGCTCCTTTATCTCCCCAGGAACCCAATGCAGGAGCATTCCATGCATATTTCCCGTCAAGTGTCACTTCCGGCTGGCTGTCGTCATCCAACAGGCTACGGGTGGTAGTACTCGCCGGGTCTCCGCCGTATGTATTAAAGTCAGGATTGGTGACATCTCCCGGTATAATATACGTCTTATACGCTCTCGGGTCAATGGTATTGGGAAGGCCGTCTAACCAGTAACCTGCAGAAGGGTCGTTGGTCATGGTGGTAAAGTGCTTGTCAAGTTTCAGACCCACATAATTGGCCGGTTTAACTTTCGACTGCATTTCCTCACCCACCTGGTCGGCACTTTTGACACCGCCCAGGCCCAGGTAAACGTTATTCATGGTAGCCGGCATCTGGAAATGGTTCCAGGTACGGGTCATTACCCCGGTTAGCGGCGCCCAACCGCCTTCTTCCTGGATCTGGAAAGTCTCGGCAAGGCTGGTGATCAGCGGAAGAGAAGCCGCAGCCTCAAATTCAGCTTTGGCCTTGGCCCCGTCTACCTCAGACAAACGCATCGCCAGACGCAGACGCATCGAGTTCGCATATTTCTGCCATTTGGCATAATCAAAACCATAGGCTTTATCCAGTGCGCTGTTCAGACTACCTGTAACAGACAAATCCATTTTGGAAGACGCATCTTTCAGTTCATCCAAAAGGTAATAGTATACCGTTTTTACATCACTGAAAGTAGGGTTTTTGCCTTGGTATCCGTCCAAAGGAATCGGTCCGAAGTTATCGCAAAGTTCGCTCAGCAGATAGGCTCTCCAGATACGGGCCACCTGCAGCTGGTTAGGCGTATAGGTTTTCCCTGTTCCGGCCGCAATCTGCTTTTCCGCTACTTCTATGGCCGCGTAGATATGGTTCAGCCATCCGCCCATATACCCCGCGCCGTAATAGTCGCTTGACCATCCGTCATTATATCCTCCGGTGGAAATACCTCCGCCTATTTGCTGGCGACCAGCCGTTTTCCAGTAGAGTACAAAAATCCGCTCCGCTATGTGCGGGTCTTGCTGGGTTCCGTAAATGGAGTTGTTGATCAGGTACTCGGTCTGAATCTGGCTCTCACTGGCCATATACGGATCTGTATTTATCTCATCAAAGTCACTACACGCCGTGGTAAAAAATACCGTAAGCAGTGAAGGGGCCAGGAATTTCTTAAAAATATTTTTCATCTTTCTCTCTTCTATTAAAAACATGAATTAAAAACCAAACGACAAAGAAACCAGGTAAGATCTCATGGTGGGGTAGGCACCGCTTTCAAAACCTACCGCATTAGAACCTGTAGCAAAAACCGACTCAGGATCTACCCCGGGCAGATAGCTCTTAATCATCCATACATTGTTGCAGGCCAGGCTGGCTCTCGCGCTTTGGAACACATTGCCCAGCATTCTCTTAGGCAGAGAATAGCTTAAGGTGACGTTTCTCAGACGTACGTTGGTCGCATCGTAAATATTCGCTTCTCCGATACCCAGGTTACCCAGTGTACCTACGGCCGTCCAGTATTGTTGCTGCGTAATGGCTGTGCTGTTTTTGGTGTAGCCAATTTCCGCAGAACCCACTACGCCGTCTACTACCACATCCGGACGCTCCCCGTTAGGTGCCGTCACCGCCGCCACACCGAAGCGCTGCATACCCACGTTGGAGCCGGAGAATATCTCCCCCCCTATACGGGCATCCACGAGAAACTGTAAACCAAACGACTTGTAGTTAAACGTATTCGTCACCCCGATCAGTCCTTTTGCCTGTTGGTTACCCAGTTTGGTAATTTCAGGATCCCGCTGAGGAATACCGTCGGCGCTCAGTATAATCTGACCAAAATACGGGCTGCTCTCATCTTTCACTCTCAGGAATTTGGTTCCGTAAATATCCCCGTACATTCCATCAGTAGTAGCCCGGATAAACAGATCATCAAACGTACCCAGGTTATAGGAATTCACCCCCTGATCTGCCGCGATGTCAATAATCTTGTTCTCGTTTTTAGAGAAGTTAGCCATGATTGTCCATCCCAGTTGATCCGGATTGGTGAGAATATTTGCCGTGGCCATGATCTCAAATCCTTTGTTCTGGATATTTCCCGCGTTAATCTTCATCCGCTCAAAACCACTCATGGGGTCCATAGGCAAATCAATCAGCTGGCGGGTGGCATTGGATTTATACCAGGACACGTCCAGAGACAGGCGGTTTTCCAGGAACTTCAGTTCAGCTCCGAATTCCAGGTTTTTGATCAGCTCACTTCTTACATTGGGGTCTTTCAGTAAGCGGTCACGTGAAGCCACGGTAGATCCTACCTGGTCTGTGCCTACACTATACCCGTTGTACAACTGGTAAGGCGCAAGGTCATTTCCTACAGTAGCGTAAGAAGCCCGCAGCTTCGCATAAGTGAACCAGGAAGGCAGGTTGCTGCCCGCAGCCGCGAGGTGGTCACTAAGTACATAAGACAAACTGTAAGAAGGGTAGAAATATGACCGGTTAGCTTCTACCATGGCAGAAGACCAGTCGTTCCGTGCAGTCACATCCAGGTAAACCCAGCTGTTATAATTCACGCCCACCGAACCAAATACCGAATTGATTTTCTTTCTCTCTACGCCGTTGGAAATGCCGGGAGAACCCACAGAGTTGGATGGAGAGAACAGGTTAGGTACTTCTAGGGTAGTAGTCACCCCCAGCAAGCTCCAGTTTCTGTCCATCAGGTTACCCCCCAGGGTAAAGTTACCTCCCCAGTTACCAATCACCTTGTCTTTTATCCCTTTCAGGAGTGCGGTATAGTTCACTTCTGTGAAAGACTCCTTACTGGTTACAAATTGGTTGGCCAGTGATCCGCCCGCATACGATCTACGCTCCTTGTTGGTCGCGTACAAGTCTCCTCCGGCCCGTACTTCCAGATCCAGCCAGTCGGTAAACGCGTATTTCAATGATCCGTTCATCATGAAACGGTTACGGGTATCCTCGTTCAGGTCATGATCTACCGACCAGTAAGGATTGGGTACCCAGCCGTAAGCACCGGGATACCACAGCATGTTCCCGTCGGCATCTACACCCGCTTTGAAGTCCTGAACGTCCATGCTCCGTGGCATGGTATAAAGCGCGTAAAGGTTACTGCGGTCACGTCCGTTAATCGGGCGATTATATCCGGAGGTATTGTTATACGATATTTTCACATCGCTGGTCCAGCGGTTCTGCGCACCGAAACTGGTCGTAGCTTTGCTAGAAAAGTTCAGTCTCTGCAGTTTGTTTCCCGGGATAATACTTCTGTCTTCCAGGTAGTTGATAGATGTATAAATACCGGTAGTACCGTACTGCTGCTGCAGGGCCAGACCGTAGTTCTGATTGGTTCCGCTCCGGAGGAAGTTATTCACGTTATCCGGCGCTCCGTCAAGTCGCTGTTGACTGCCATCCCATTTCGCCACGCTCTGTCCTTCCATTTTAGGCCCCCAGCTGTTATTGCTCAAAGGGTTAAAGATGTTGTTATCTCCCTGCGCGTAGGTCGTTTGCAGCTCAGGCCACATAAACACATTTTCAGAGCCCAGGGTAGTGGTAAAGTTAATCCCCAGACCCGGCTGTTTACGTCCTGATTTCGTCGTAATCAGAATCACCCCGTTACCGGCGCGTGAACCGTAAAGGGCCGCGGCGGAAGGTCCTTTCAGTACGCTGAGCGACTGAATATCTTCAGGGTTAATATCGCCCAGACCGTTACCGTAGTCAAAAGACGCATTCCAGTAGTCTCCCGAACCTCCGGTAAAGTTATCGATCGGCACGCCGTCTACTACAATCAAGGGCTGGTTGCTGCCTGTTAAAGAGGTATTTCCTCTCAATACAATCTTAGAAGAGCCACCGGCACCACGGCTTGATCTCACCACCTGCAAACCGGCCACTTTACCGGTAAAGGCGTTGGCAAGGTTGGTTTCCCGCGCCTCCACTATATCGGTGCCTTTCAGTTCCTGCACCGCGTAACCCAGGGATTTTTTCTCCCGCTGAATACCCAGAGCGGTAACCACCACCTCATCAAGAAGTGTATTGTCTTCTTCCAGCTCTACATTCACTACCGATCTGCCCTGAACACCCACTTCTGTGGTGGTGAATCCTACGGCAGTAAAAACGAGCGTAGCTGTTCCGGGCGCCGCAAGGGAGTAGTTCCCTTCCGCATTCGTCATCGTCGCTCCGGAAGATCCCTTCACGGCAACCGTAACACCAGGTATTCCGGAACCGTCTGCCTGGGTTACCTTACCTGACACATTCTGCGCCATCACATTAAACCCCATCGCTACAAAGCAAGCAACAAGGATGAGTAATTTTTTAACCATAATTATTGGGTTTAGACAATTTTTTGTTATAAAAATGCAATTGTTAAGGCGAAATTAATAATTTTTTTTATTAATTATTATTTTTATACAATTTTTTTTCTCTAAAAACCCCAAAACTGGCGAGAGACAGAAGAAAAGGTACGCTTCACCGGCTTCCGTATCTTCGGGTTTCTCCCCCTATGGTCGCTATTGAACGGATTGCAGGAACGCAGTGACTTCTTCTACAAATTCCGAAGGGCGGGTGGCATGTACCCAATGATTCGCGCCCTCTACCGTATGCAAATGAGCCGCCGGATAATACATTTTCAATACTGCAAAGTCTTCATCCCGCACATAGCCCGATTCACCCCCCCGCAGTAAAAGCAGAGGCTTCTCTACCTTAGTATATAAGGGGACCTCCACTACCACCTCTCCTGCGTTTTCCACCAGCACGGGCACATTCAGCCTCCAGCCGAAGCCGCCGTCATCCGTACGGTATAAATTTTTAAGCAGGAACTGCCGTTCACCCGGGTCAGCTACATAGCGGCTGAAAATCTCTTCCGCCTCTTTTCTTGAAGTCAGCGTTTCCGGATTAATCGCCTGCAACCCGCCGATAATATGCTCATGGTGGCGGGAGTAGGCCTTCGCGGCAATGTCTACGATCACCAGGCCCGAAAAATTGGTATATTTCTGGGAGTAATGCAATACGGTTTTTCCCCCCATGGAATGGCCCAGAATGACCGGGTCGGCAATCCCGTTTTCGGAAAGGAACCCGTCCAGATCCTCCGCCATCGCATCGTAGTTGAATACATCCGAATGCGGCGATTGTCCGTGGTTCCGGGCATCCAGGATATACACTTCGTACCCTTTTTCCGCAATGTTCCGGCAAACCGTAAATAAATTGTCTGAAGACCCGAACACCCCGTGCAGTACCACCAGGGGCTGGCCGCTACCTAATTTCCTGTAATGTAATTTCATACTACAAATTTAAAAACATAAACCGGGGTTTTCGTCACATCACCTGACCGTCAGTCACATTTATTTTGTGCTTTGAAAAATTTTTCCGGAATATTACGGT
>JBEBRS010000124.1:0-9075 GCA_040394705.1 Leadbetterella byssophila | reverse complement strand
AACGTAGGTCTGGACTTCGGTTTCGCCAATAACCGGATCACCGGTACCGTAGAATGGTTCAATAAAGATACCCGTGACCTGCTGGCCGTAGCCCCCGTAGCGTACGGATCTACCTTTGATATCAGCGTGTTTACTAACGTAGGTAACCTCACCAACAAAGGGATGGAATTTGTACTGAATACTACCCCGGTATTGAACGATAACTTCCGTTGGGATTTCGGGTTTAACATTACCTCGACGAAAACGGAGATCGTATCCCTGAGAAAGCAGGATGATCCGAACTTTACCGGTATTCCGGTGAGCGGCATCGCGGGAGGTACCGGAAACAATATCGGTCTTCACATGATCGGCAACTGGCCTTACGCCTACAACGTTTACCAGCAGGTGTATGACAGTAAAGGAAATCCCCTGGAAGGAGTTTATGTAGACCGGAATCTTGACGGACAGATCACCGATGACGACCGTTACCTGTATCAGCATCCGGCGCCTACCACCCTGATAGGTCTCAATACGGCTATCAATTACAAAAAATGGACGGCGAGGGCTTCGGGCCACGGCATGTTCGGTAACTACCTGTACAATAACTTCCGTTCGGAGCGTTCGGTCATGCGGAACCTCCTGGATCCCGTGCTGACCATCAATAACGCTTCTACCGAACTGCTTACTACGGGCTTCTACAATAACCAGTACCAGTCGGATATGTACATTGAGAATGCGTCGTTCTTCCGTTTAGATAATATCAATGTAGGATATTATGTAGGGAAAGTATTCGGAAACGCGTCCCTGAGCCTGAATGCGGGCATAAACAATGTGTTCGTGATTACAAAATACACCGGGCTGGATCCTGAAAACTCTTCGAGTACGGGAGTAGATAACACCATTTATCCGCGGCCGAAAATTTACACTTTCGGACTGAACTTTGATTTTTAAGACGAGCTAATAGAGACAGAATATGAAAAATACGATTAAAAATATAGCGATAGCGTTCATTACCATGAGCATTGTGAGCGCATGTTCAGGGAAACTGGACCTGTTTCCTCAGAACGACATGACGCCGAACAATGCTTACGCTACCATGGACGGTTATACCTCTGTGTTGGCCAAAATCTACGGTAGCCTCGCATTGGGAGGAAACGAGGGGGACGGTGCTCCTGATATCTCAGGACTGGACGGCGGATCGCAGATCTCCTTCATCCGTCCGTTTTTCAACCTCCAGGAGCTGCCTACCGACGAGGCCGTGGTGGCCTGGAATGACCAGACCATCAAAGATTTCCATAACCTGGCCTGGACCAGCTCCGATCCGTTTATCAAAGGCATGTACGCCCGGCCCATCTGGAATATCGGTCTGATCAATGCTTTCCTCAATGAAGCTACCGATGCGAAAATTTCGGAAAGAGGTTTTTCGGGTACAGACGCTACCAACATCAGCAATATGGCTGCGGAGGCCAGGTTTTTACGCGCGTTTAACTATTGGGCGGCCATGGATCTGTTCGGGAAATATTCTTTCCTGACCGAAGCCGACCAAACCGGAACCACGCCGGTAGAAAAAAGTGCCGCCGAGATCTTTGAATACATTGAATCGGAGCTTAAAGCGGTGGAAGAGATTCTGCCGGCCGCCCGGTCTAATGTGTATGGAAGGGTAGACAGAGCTGCCGCACAGGCCCTGCTGGCTCGCTTGTATCTGAATGCGGAAACCTATATCGGTACCGGGAAATACAACGAAGCGGCCACTTACGCCAAAAAGGTAATTGACGCAGGCTATACGCTGAGCAACCAGTATTATCGCCTGTTTCAGGCCGATAACCATACCCAGGTAAATGAAGTAATCTGGGCGATCAACTGCGACGGACTGATGACCCAGGGTCATGGCAACACTACTTTCCTTGTTCATGCCGCCTCCGGAGAAGATGCGCCGGACTACAACGTAGGCAGCGGATGGGCAGGGTATCGGGCTACCAAAGGACTTTCCGAGAAGTTTTATAGCGGAAACGCCACTACCACCGCCGATAAAAGAGCCTTGTTTACGACTTCCCGGTATAAGATTGACCCCGTGGAAAATGAAATAGACGATATTTCCAACTTCCATAACGGAGTGCATGTGAAGAAATGGACCAACAATTACGAAGACGGAAGAGCGGGCAATGATCCCGGGAGAAACTTCACCGATACCGACTTCCCTGTATTCCGCCTGGCCGAAATGCACCTGATCTATGCCGAAGCCGTGTTGAGAGGGGCCACTACCGGCGACAAGGCCACCGCACTTGCCCTGATCAATGCCCTGAGAACCCGGGCGTATGGAGATGCCTCCGGAAATATCGCTGACGCCAGCCTCAACCTGCAGTTTATCCTGGATGAACGCGCACGCGAACTGTACTGGGAAGGACACCGCAGAACCGACCTTATTCGTTTTAATCAGCTGGTGACAGACACCTACCTGTGGAACTGGAAAGGTGGTGTGCAGGGAGGAAGAGCCGTAGATGCCAAATACAAATTGTATCCGGTACCGGCAGAAGCCCTGATGGCAAACCCTAACCTGACACAGACATCGGGGTATTAATAACACTAAAATGAATTCGAAAATGAAAAGAATACTAATCATACTTTTGGCCGTAACCGCTTTCTGGTCTTGTGAAAAAGACGAGATCAGGGCGGTAATGAACGAAGGTGCCGGTACCAACGTAACCCTGTCTGCACCCTCTCTGGTGCTGAGCAAAGACGAAGCCGATAACCAGGTACTGACGATTTCCTGGACCGCCCCGGATTTCGGATATGCCGCCGCCCCCTCTTACCTCCTGCAAATCGATAAAAAAGGAGGCGATTTTTCAAAAGCCTACAGTACATCTACCGGATCAGTACTGCAAAGAGTTTTTAAAGGCTCAGAGCTCAATGCTATCCTGTTGAACCTGGGTTTACAACCCGATGAAGTACACCTGCTGGATGTACGGGTGAGCGTGGTGCTGTCATCGGCTACCTCCCTGGTGTCTCCGATAGCCAGCCTGAGCGCTACGCCCTATGCCAATGTACTTGACCTGAGTACGCCCTGGGGCGTGGTGGGAGATGCTTACAATGACTGGGGGGCTACACCTGACGGACCTTTTTATCAAACGGCAGAAAACGGGGTCTATGTGGCCTATCTTACCCTGAAAAACGGGGAGATTAAGTTCCGGAAAGATTCGGGATGGGATGAAAACTACGGCGATACCGGAGCCAACGGAAGTTTGGAAGCAGGCGGAGATAATATCAAGGTAACCGCGGGAACCTATAAGATCACCATGAACCTGAACGATCTGAGCTACAAAATCGAGAAATATTCTTGGGGAATTGTAGGCGATGCATATAACGATTGGGGCGGAAGTCCTGACGGAGTGCTGAACTACGATCCTTTCTCCGATCAATGGAGAACCATCATTACCTTAAAAGACGGTGAAATGAAATTCCGCCTGAATTCTGACTGGACCGTGAACTATGGAGACAGCGGTGCCAACGGGAGCCTGGACGCCGGAGGCGATAATATTAAGGTAACTGCCGGAAAATACCTGGTGACCATGAACCTGAACAACAATACCTATACGCTACTTCCCGTAACGCATGTGTGGGGAATTGTGGGAGACGCTGCTCCAAACGGATGGGATGGACCCGATGTTCGCCTCGACCTGGATTATTCCCAATACTCCGCTGACTTTGACACCAAAGGCATTTGGATTTCCCGGAACGTAGTGCTGAAAGCCGGAGAAATAAAATTCAGAGCCGATAACGCCTGGGATTTCAACTACGGGGACACCGGCGCTGACGGTTCCTTGGAAAGCGGTGGCGATAACATCAAAGTAACCGCGGGAACATACGACATCGTGCTGGATTTCTCGGGTTCAACGCCTACGTATACGCTGACGAAAAAGTAATATAGAAGGTGGACTACCCTTCGACAGGCTCAGGGTGACGAGAGGGAACTCTGTCAGGCTGAGCTTGTCGAAGCCCTAGGGGGATTGCATCATTCACTACTTCGCCAAGCCTCAGTAGAGGCTAAGCTCAGGGTGTAACCTCTGTCAGGCTGAGCTTGTCGAAGCCCTAAGGGGACCATATCACTCACTTTTAATGGCTACGATGAAAAAATTTAGCATTCTGGTCCTGGTATTCCTCACCGCCTGCAAAACCGGCAGTGATCCGGTACAAACGGTTGCGAACCCCGAAGACCTTACCCAATACCTGAGGCCGAAGGGTGTGATGATGCAGGGGTTTTACTGGGATGTGGAACCGCGCCACGAATGGTGGAATACCCTTGCCCCCCGTCTGGAAGACTGGAAGGCAATGGGAGTGGACCGCCTCTGGCTGCCGCCCGCGTCGAAAGGAATGTCAGGCGGATATTCCATGGGTTATGACCCCATGGATTATTTTGACCTGGGGGAATACGAGCAGATGGGTACGGTGAAAACCCGCTTCGGCTCCAGAGCAGAACTGGAATCACTGATCAGCAAGGCCCACGGACTGGGTATTGAAGTGATTGCCGATATCGTCTTGAACCATAATAGTGGGGGTGATTTGGAATATAACCCGTATCGACAAAAAGAGACGTATACGCTTTTTAGTCCGAAATCCGGTCGTTTTTTCAGGAATTACGAGCACTTTCACCCCAATCATATCCACGATCGGGATGCCGAAGCGCTCTTTTTTGAGGAGCAGGACCTGTGCCACGACAACCCCTATGTGAAAAAATGGTTTTGGCAATCGGACTCTTCCGTAGCCCAATACTATAAAAACACCTTGAAATTTGACGGCTGGCGTTTTGATTATGTAAAGGGGTTTGACCCTTCTGTAGTGAAGTCGTGGATGGATGCCGTAGGCGGTTTCGGGGTATTGGAGGTGTGGGACGGGAATACGGATTACCTGAAAAACTGGGTAGATAAAACCGGTATTCGCGCATTTGATTTCGCCAATTTTTATAACCTCGAGCAGGCGCTGGACGGGAATAACCTGGCCATCCTGGGAGAAAGAAATGCCCTTTGGAAAGTGTATCCGGAAAAAGCCGTGACGTTCGTGAACAACCACGACACCGATAAGGATACCAATGCCGGAAACAAGATCGGATCAGCCGAGAACCGGATGCTGGCCTATGCCTATATCCTGACGCATCCGGGGTATCCCTGCATTTTTTACAGCGACTACGAGAGCGGGCTATCCCGGGATAAACTGGAGAAATTAATCCTGATTCATCGTTCATTGGCTGTCGGGAATCTGGTGGTATTGTCTTCCGATACCGACTTTTACGTTGCCCAGCGTGGTGGGAACGATGCGGTGCCCGGACTGGTGTTAACCCTGAATAACGCATCGCGGGCGATACAGAGAACTATTGTAACGCCCTGGAAAAACGCGGTCATTTATGACTACTCCGGAAATGCCGGAGTGACCCTCACTACGGATGCCGGTGGACGGGTAAACATTACTACCCCCGCGAAGGGTTATACCGTGTGGTCATTGAAGAAATTTTAAATAGCCTGCCCGGCTCAAAGCTCAAAGCTCGCAGCTCAAGGCTCAAATTAATACTATGAGAAAAATACTCCTTCTTCTATTTGCCTGTCTGCATCTTTCCGCACAGGAAATTCAACGTATGGAACCCGCCGTGTGGTGGACGGGCATGCATAACCCGGAACTCCAGGTTCTCGTGTACGGTAAAAACATTTCCACTACCCGGCCATCGGTAAAGTATGCCGGTGTGGAGCTGGTGAAAGTACATAAAGCGGAAAGTCCGAATTACCTCTTCCTCGATCTGAAAATAGGGAAGTCGGCCAAAGCGGGGGATGTGCAGATCGATTTTACCACCGCAGACGGGAAGGTAATTTCGCGAACCCTGTCCTTAGAAAACCGTTCCGCCGGTTCTGCGATGCGGAAAGGCTTTGACAATTCGGATGTCATCTACCTCATCACGCCGGATCGTTTTGCCAACGGGGATGTAAGCAATGACAATACCGCAGATACCAAAGAGAAGCTGAACCGTGCACATTATAACGGCCGCCACGGCGGAGACATCCGGGGAATCACCGATCATCTTTCCTACATCAGGGACATGGGTTTTACCACCCTGTGGAGTATGCCTCTCCTGGAAAACAACCTGGAACAGGTAACCTACCACGGCTATTCCATTACCGATTATTACCGCATTGATCCGCGTTACGGCACCAATGAATCGTTCAAAGAGATGGTGGAGAAATCCCGTGCCATGGGCCTGAAATGGATCATGGATGTAATTCCGAACCATTGTGGAATCGACCATTGGTGGATGGGGGATATGCCTTTCGCCGATTGGATCAATAACGGCGGGAAATTCCGGTCTACGAATCACCGCCGGGAGGTACACCAGGATATTCACGCTTCGGAAAAAGACCGGGAGGCCATGAAAGCCGGCTGGTTTGTGCCTACCATGCCTGACCTGAATCAGCGTAACCCCTTTATGGCGCGTTACCTCACTCAAAATACGATCTGGTGGATAGAATATGCCGGCCTTTCCGGGCTTCGTGTAGATACCTGGCCTTATTCGGAGAAAGCGTTTCTGACCCAGTGGATGAAAGATATTCTGGCCGAATATCCGAACCTGAATGTGGTAGGAGAAGAATGGACTACAAAAGCGAATACCATTGCCTACTGGCAAAAAGGGAAAGAGAACCCGGACGGTTACGAAACCTGGATCCCGTCTATGATGGACTTCCCGGTGCAGGCAGCCCTGGGTCAGGCCCTGACCGAAAATGAGGGGTTTCATACCGGGCTGGCACGTTTATACGCCGCCCTTTCCGACGATTACTTGTATACCGATCCGGACAACCTGGTGGTATTTGCCGATAATCACGACATGAACCGTTTTTTTACCCAGGTGAAAGAAGATCCGCGCCTGTTTAAGATGGGAATGGCCTTCCTCGCTACCGTAAGGGGGATTCCCCAAATCTATTACGGCACCGAGATCGGGATGTCTAACCCGGATTCGGAAGAACACGGGGTTTTGCGTGCCGATATGCCAGGGGGCTGGCCAGGCGATCAGAAAAACGCTTTTACGGGGGAAAATCTATCCCCTCTTCAGAAAGACCTGCAGGATTTTACCCGCCAATTGTTTACCTGGCGCCGGACGGCCCACGTGGTACATAACGGCCAACTGATTCATTTTATTCCGGAGAATGGAATCTACAGTTATTTTCGTTTCAACGGGAACAAGAAACTTTGGGTGATCTTCAATAAGAACGAAGAAGGGAAGGCGATACGCAGCAGTGACTATGCGGAGATGATTCCTGAAGGAGCAAAAATGAAGGATGTGCTGGACGGTTCTGCCTGGCAGAAAGAGGTGGAAGTGCCGGCGCTGGGCTTCCGGATACTGGAGATCGACTAAGACCGTTCGGCAAAATTTTAGGTATTCATTGTATGTATGTAGATACATTACATTAAATTTGTGTCCCGTTAACGTGAGTAATGTATTTAGAAGTAGAGACGCACATAAAAGACAACCGGCCGGTATTTCTGACAGGAGATTTTTGTAACTGGAACCCCTCTGATCCTGATTTTCTGATGGATAGAGTAGACGAAGGCCGGTTCAGGATAGCCCTCGATAAAGTACCGGAAATAAGCGGGCACTCGTATTATAAATACACCAAGGGCGGTTGGGATAACGTAGAGCTGGATGTGCTGGGCAATACTCCTCAGAGTCGGTTACTGGACAGGGAAGAGGTGCAGAAGCCCGATTTTGTACCCCTCTGGAGGCAGAACGGCTACACCCCTTTCTACCGGGAAACCATGCCCGTAGTAGAGGTTTTTTCGGAGGCGTTTGAAATTCCCCAGTTGAAAAGGAAGCGGAAAATATCGGTTCTGCTTCCTCACGATTACTACCTTCATCCTGAAAAGCGTTATCCTGTTTTGTACATGAACGATGCGCAGAACCTTTTCGGAAACGGTTCAGCCTACGGAAACTGGGAGATCGACAAGCGGATTTCCCTGCTGAAAATGCAAGGGGAAACGGATGTGATCGTGGTGGCCATTGACCATGGCGATGAAACCCGAAACTCGGAATATTCCCCTTATAAAACACCCAAGGAAAACCAGAAAGGCGAAGGAATGCGTTACGCTACATTTATCGTACGTACGCTGAAACCCCTGATCGATGAGCAATACCGCACACTCCCCGAACGCCAGTTTACCGGTATCGGGGGGAGTTCAATGGGCGGCCTGATCAGCATTTATACGGGCATGATGTACCCGGAGAAAATTGGCCGCCTGATGGTTTTTTCTCCCGCATTATGGACCAGCCCCAAAATTTATTTTGACGCCGTAGAATTTTTCAATCCTATGGATACCCGGATCTATCTCTACGGGGGCGGAAAAGAAAGCACCACCATGTTCAGCAATATTGAAAAGCTGATTGCGACGATTGAAGGACAGGGCTTCTCTGCCGATAAAATCCAAATCAAAGCCGAGCTGGACCCCGAAGGGCAGCACAATGAAAAACGCTGGGGGCAGGAGTTCCCGAAGGCGGTGAAGTGGTTGTTTTAGGAGTGGCGGAATCAATTACGAATTAAGAATTACGAGGACTCCCTACTCGGCACTCGGCACTAAGCACTCGGCACTACTCAAAAAGCGTCAGCACCCCGTTCGCCTTCTCCAGTTCCAGCAGAAAGCGCTTGTTGTGAAGTCCCCCTGCATAGCCTGTTAGACTGCCGTCTGAGCCCACTACCCGGTGGCAGGGGATCACGATGGCGATCGGGTTTTTCCCGTTGGCAGAAGCCGCGGCCCGGATGACCTTCGGATCACCCAGTTGTTGGGCCATTTGGGCGTAGGTGCGGGTTTTTCCGAAAGGTATAGTCTGCAGCAGCTCCCACACTTTCTTTTGAAAATCAGTACCTTCAGGAGCAAGGCTCAGGTCAAATGTTTCTCTTTCACCCCGGAGGTATTCCTCCAGTTGACAGGCGGCATTTTTGAGGATATCCGGCTGGACGGAAGTGTTCTTTCCCTTCGCCGGCACAAAGTCGATTTCTGTGACACTGTGCGTGTCAGAAACAATCTTCAGTATTTTTCCTGAAGCCGAGACATAGGTTTCAAAAGTTTCTT
>JBEBRS010000123.1:0-9260 GCA_040394705.1 Leadbetterella byssophila | reverse complement strand
ACATTGATCAACACCTCCGCCACCGAGTTAAGCACTTTGGGCAGGTATTTGGTCAGGCTTTGAAGGAACTGAAGCAGGGCTTCATCCGACAGATCAATGTATTGCAGTACCGGTTTATTGCTGATAAATTCTTTCACCTGCTTAAATTTATTCACAATCTCTTCCGTATTGCCCAGAAACGATGAAATCCGGGGAATGAGGTAGTCAATCAACGCCCATAGCGGAAGAACAATAAATACGATAGACAAGAAGATGAATAACAGGCTGGTAAGCGTACGATTCCACCGCTTTTCCACAGTTAATTTGAAATAGTTGTTGCGCACAAGAATATACAGCGTAATGGCGCCCAGGAAACCGGGAAGGTAGTAGGTCAGGTACCTGAAGATAAACCAACACGCCAAAACAATGAGGGTGATCAACATGATCTGGTTGACGACATGGTTACTGATCTGGCGCTTCTGCATAGTTTACCGATAAATGTGGATGTAAATTAAGCATATCTCCCTTGTATTGAAAGCAGGGAGGTAGAAATAATTCATGATACGAAATGGAGTATTCCTAACTACTGCCATTTAGCGCTGAACGACGCAGCCCAATTTTTTGTTATTACGCAGAGTAGAACTCCAAAGTTTCACCAAAGTGAAACTTTTCACATAACTTTTTGTGTTAAGATGAATATCGGCAAAGTCAGATCCATCATTTTCTTTAAAGATTATTTCCAAACCTTTTTTAGTAAGCAAAATAAAAAAGTCAAAGAAAAAATAATCTGGACATTCGATTTGATAGAAGATTTGGAAAGGGTACCTGAAACCTACCTGAAACGGATAGAAAGTACTGACGCCCTGTATGAAATCAGGGTCCAGCAAGGGAGCAATATATTTCGTATTTTTTGCTTTTTTGACAAAGGTCGATTGATTATTTTGGCCAATGGATTTCAAAAGAAAACCATGAAGACCCCAAAAAATGAAATAGAATTAGCATTAAAAATAAAACGGGAATATGAGCTGGAGACTTACAAAGGCTCCGTAAATGAAAGATAAAGGTTATGGAAAATACAAATCTGATGACACTCGACGAGTTCAAAGAAAAGAACTATGGTAAACGAGGGACAAAAAAACGTGATATACTTGAAGCTGGTTATGAAAATTTTAAGATTGGAGCTCTTCTTCATGAAGCCAGGCTTGAAAAAGGGCTTACACAAGAGGCGCTGGCGGCAAAGGTAGGAACCACAAAATCCTACATTTCAAAAATCGAAAACAATCTCAAAGAAGCCCGTATATCTACCCTACAAAAAATAGTAGAACTTGGGTTAGAGGGGCATTTGGAGCTTACTATCCGGCTGTGAGATCTTGTTGGTACATTTTCCAGGAACGGACTGTCGAGCCCACCCTCCACTTCTAAATGACACTAATTTTCCTGCTCATATCCTTAAGCGCGAAGTTCAGCGTTTCTATTTCTTCGGGTGTAAATCTTGCGGGCTTTCCGTTTACTGTATTCCCGTTCAGCTTCTGATAAAACCATTGACGGCTTTTATGGAAATAGGTCCGGGCTATATACGAAATAGAAATCATGGGAAGCACCTCTTCCAGTCTTTTCCGCACCAATAACTCTTCTGCTTCATCGGCAGACTCCCTGGCCATTTCCACCATACTTTCAGAAAAATCAGGAGCTACTGCCAATTTCCTGATTTCCAGGTCTATTGCTTCTCTTTCCCTTTCAGTAGACGCGTTCAGGAATCTTTCCTTTAATATCTCTAATCTGTTTTTCATTTCCCCAACTCTTTAAGCACATGAACAATACGTACAATTTCTGCATCATAGTAATCCTTGATCTGTGGACCCCGGGCAGTCACCTCTTTATAATACCTCGTAAAGAATTCTAACTCTTTAAGCAGCCGCCTACGCTCTCTTTCTTTATTCATTTCAGTCTAAGTTGCAGGATATTTTATTAACCAAAAGGTTATCAATTTAGTTCAGAAAATGAAAATTTCTAATTTGAACAGCTGCCCGTATGAAATATTTTTAGAATATCTAAAAAATATTTATATTTGCTAAAAAATCAACACAATGGTTGTTATAAGTTATAAAACACTACGCGACTTTAGCGAACAATATCGAAATTCTTCAGATTCCTTGAATAACTGGTATTCTATTATGGAAAGGAGTGATTTTGCTAACTTCAATGAACTACGTACCATTTTCAATTCAGCAGATGCGGTAGGGAATGATCGTTATGTGTTTAATATCAAAGGCAATCATTACCGTTTGGTAGCTTTGATACATTTTAGGGTGCGTACGGTATATGTACTTTTTGTGGGCACACATCAACAATACAATGAGATTAATGCTTCGCGCATCGAATATAGATAAGAAAATGAAAAGATTATCAGAAAAGCAATACGAATCGGTCATGTCAGAGATATTGACATTAATGAACAAGGGCGAGGACAATCTAACTACACCCGAAATAAGCCGTTTGCGTACATTAGCTTTAGAAGCCCAGCAATACGAAAAGAGTGTTTATCAGATACCGACCCCCTCTACCCTTGAAGGAATGATAGAACTACGAATGTATGAAATGAAACTTCGTCAAAAGGATTTGGCTAAAACGCTAAAAGTAAGTGACACAAAACTATCTCTGATCCTTTCAGGCAAACAAAAACCCGATGTTCCTTTCCTGAAAGCCCTCTACCGGAATTTAAATATTCCTGCTGATTTTATTTTGGAACATGTGTGATCCTATTTAACCCGCCTCACCGATCTTTAAGCGTTTCTTCACCGGCAACTTTTTCAATGTAATTTCGAAACGGGGTTTGCAGGAAAACCAGATGAGGAGATCGGACTCATTGGTGGCGTGACGGATATTTTCTACCTGGATTTCGGAAAAATGGAGCTGAAACTTTTCGTTGCCTTCGTTGAGGGTGCCGTTCAGAAAACCGGGCAAATCATTCGTGTATTCGCCCATATCCAGGATTACTTTTTTATCCAGATACCGGAGAATTTCCTCCCGAAACCTCTTGTCTACCGCATTGAGTACCTTGTGTTCGGTGGCCAGGTCATAATCGGGCCGGGTGATCACTAACGTGAGGTTTTCCGTATCGTACTGTGGGGTAGCGATCACCCTAAGCGCCGCGGGCGAACTTCCCCCCGTCTGCAAATCGAAAGCCAGTTTTTTCCCGCTTCCCCTCATTTTAATATCCGAAACGGTAAGCGGACCGCTATAGCTGTTTCCCACCTTCTTTAATACCTGGTTGACTATCTCCAAAGGTACTACTGCAAGTACCTCCAGCCGGTTGGAATCGGATTCAATATGGGCAAGGGGTTTGAAATGAGGCAAGGGCCTGACCGGCAGAAAACGGGTAGAATCCCGGTGTACCCGTGCACGCGCATCTACGGCCAGTTGAAAAATCAGTCCTTTGCGGCTGATGCGGATATCGCCCCAAAGACTATCGGGTTCTATTTTGAACCAGAGCGTGGTGGTAGAGTCGGCCCGGTAAAGCGGAAAGGGCTTCTGGAGGTTAGTCCATGTACGGCTGATCCCCTTCTTTAAGTCCACTTTCTCCCTCAGGGCGTCATCCAGTAAGGCAGGAAGATCGCGCAACTCATTTCGCAACAAATAGTCGGCTATAAATTTCACCCCCAGCTTCATGCCCCCGGTTTCCAGTCTCGGGCGCTCCGTCCAGGTATATCCCTGGAAATTGGTGGTGGTGAGAAGCTCCCAGTCCCGGCTTACATCCGGCTTGATATTCAAATAAAGATTCAGTGCCCCGGTGAGCCGGCGGCGTACTTTTTTGCCCGACTTCCCCTCCCTATCTTCCGTAATCTCTATTTGCAAAGGGAAAACCACATCCACCGAATCTCCTGCTAAGAACAATTGTATTCTCCCGGGCTTCCTGACGATTAGCGAGATACTGTCGCCTTTGAAAGGAAGGTAGGTATCGGCTATGACCCGGTCGAACTTCCGGTTCAGCCAGTCTTCGAGCTCTTCTATGGGGTAGTATACGGGAAACCACAGCCTATGCATACGGGCTTCCATATCTTCGGCACCGTAGCTGACCTCCCGGAGGTGTGTCTCCTCACGGCGACACCCCAGGAATGCGATAACGACTAAAAGCAGTACCACTCTCATAAGGAGACGTTTATCTGGTCTTCCATCCTAAAAAAAGAAAGGGATCCCCCCACTACGGCGCATCCCTTTCTTCGCATATAAATCATGCAGTTACCCTATTTTAGCCAGGATATCGTTCAACGTGGCGCTGGGACGCATCGCGGCCGAGGCTTTGGCAAAATCGGGTTTATAGTACCCGCCGATATCCTGAGACTTACCCTGGGCAGCAATCAGTTCTTCGTTGATTTCGCTTTCCCGGGCCGTCAGTTCTTCTGCGATCGGCGCAAACAGGGCTTTCAAGTCCGTGTCTTTCTCCTGGGCGGCCAGGGCCTGGGCCCAGTACAACGCCAGGTAAAAATGACTTCCCCGGTTATCGATCTGTCCTACTTTACGGGCAGGCGACTTATCGTTTTCCAGGAATTTACCGGTGGCTTCGTCCAGGGTGTCGGCCAGTACCTGGGCTTTGGCATTCCCGTTGACATGGGCATAATGCTCCAGGGAAACCGCCAGGGCCAGGAACTCGCCCAAAGAATCCCACCGGAGGTAGCCTTCTTCCTGGAACTGCTGCACGTGCTTGGGTGCCGAGCCGCCCGCGCCGGTTTCAAACAGTCCGCCACCGTTCATCAAGGGCACAATGGAGAGCATTTTAGCCGATGTTCCTACTTCGAGAATAGGAAACAGATCCGTATTGTAATCCCTCAGCACGTTACCGGTTACCGAAATGGTATCCAGTCCTTTGACGATCCGCTCCAGGGAATACCGGGTAGCCTCTGCCGGACTCATAATGTAGATTTCCAGTCCTTCGGTATCGTGGTTTTTCAGGTATTTCTCCACCTTGGCGATCAGGTTGGTATCGTGTGCCCGGTTTTTGTCGAGCCAGAACACCGCCGGAGTACCCGTAGCTCTGGCCCGGTTTACGGCCAGCTTCACCCAGTCTTGTACAGGCGCGTCTTTGGTCTGGCACATCCGGAATATATCGCCGGCTTCTACGGCCTGCTCCATCAGTACATTTCCTTCGTCGTCTGTCACCTGTACTTTTCCGTCTGCCGCGGCCTGGAAAGTTTTATCGTGGGAACCGTATTCTTCGGCCGCCTGGGCCATCAACCCCACGTTCGACACCGAACCCATAGTTACCGGATCCAGGGCCCCGTTTTCCTTACAAAAATCAATTACGGTTTGGTATACGCCGGAGTAACAACGGTCCGGAATCACAAATTTGGTATCTTTCAGTTTTCCGTCAGGCCCCCACATTTGCCCGGAGGTACGGATGGCCGCCGGCATAGAAGCGTCAATGATCACATCGCTCGGCACGTGCAGGTTCGTAATGCCCTTATCCGAATTCACCATAGCCAGGGCCGGATTCTTTGCATATACCGCCCGGATATCCGCCTCAATGTCCGCTTGCTGCGCATGGCCCTGGATTTTCTTTTCCAGATCGCCCAGCCCGTTATTCGGGTTAATGTTCAGCTCGTCAAAAAGGTCGGCGTATTTATCGTACACCTCTTTAAAAAATTCGTACACCACACCTCCGAAAAGAATAGGGTCAGACACCTTCATCATGGTGGCTTTCAGGTGCACGGAAAACAAAACGCCTTCTGCTTTTGCATCCTTGATTTCCTGGGCATAGAAGCTCTTAAGTTTGGAAAGGCTCATCACCGAAGAGTCGATGGTTTCTCCTTCCTGCAAAGGACTGCCCTCTTTCAGCACTTTTACTGCCCCGTCTTTACCGATAAAGCTGATTCGGAAATGGGTGGGTTTGCCGACTACTACTGATTTTTCGCTGCCGTAAAAATCACCTTCCGCCATAGTAGAGACGTGTGATTTGGAGGAAGATGACCAGGCCCCCATGGAATGCGGGTGCTTGCGGGCGTACTCTTTCACCGCTTTGGGCGCTCTTCTGTCGGAGTTCCCTTCTCTTAATACCGGGTTTACGGCCGATCCTTTGATCTTATCGTATTTTGCTTTAATGTAGGTTTCGTTCGCATCTTTCGGCTCTTCCGGATAATCGGGGATAGCGTATCCTTTGGCCTGCAATTCTTTTACGGCCGCTACCAGCTGAGGTACCGACGCGGAAATGTTGGGAAGTTTAATAATGTTGGCTTCCGGCTCTACGGCCAGTTTTCCGAGGTAAGCCAGATCATCGGAAATCTTCTGGTTCCCGGTTAGAAATTCCGCAAAATTGGCCAGTATACGTCCTGCCAATGAAATATCCCGTGTTTCAATTTCAACGCCTGCCGGTTGGGTAAACGCCTCTACAATAGGCAAAAAAGAGTAGGTGGCTAAAGCGGGGGCTTCGTCAGTAATGGTATAAATGATCTTTGACATTAGTATAAATTTATTTGAATCCAATCTGCACAAAGGTAAACATTCTAAGTGAAAAGCGCGGCAGGGAACTTTCTAAATATAGATCTCTTTACCTAAATTTGATAAAAAAATTATTTTTCTTCTCCTTTCGTCTTACTTTTGAAAAAAGATACCGGTTTATGTTTGTACGATCTGTTCTGACTTTATTTTTCGGGATTATTTTCATCGGGGGCTTCGCGCAGGAAGACCTCAGGGAGGCGTATAAAGCCAAGACGCGGGAGCAGTTCCCGAACAGTATCCAGGATTTTTTCGATACCGATGCCAAATATAACGTAGAGGCCTCTTACCGCCTGAAGAAGAAAGGAAAAATCATTGCCGTACCCACTTCGGCCGACCAAATAAAAAATTACCGGGAATACGCGGAAGTGAGCTTCCGGATTGACGGCCGGAAACACCGCCTTATGGTCTACCAGTCTGTACCCCCACTCCCGCTGTACAAAGATCACCTCTTCCTCCCCCTCAAAGATCTGACGGCCCCGGCTGAAACATACGGGGGCGGGCGTTACATGGATCTCAGCCTAAACGATTTCAAAGGCGGGAAAGTCCGACTGGATTTTAACCGGCTTTACAACCCCTATTGCGCTTTCTCTGACGGGTGGAGCTGTCCGATCCCGCCGCAAAAAAATCATTTAACTTTTCGCCTGGAAGCAGGAGAAAAACTTCCGCTAAAAACCGAGTATGACGTTCATTAAAGAAAATGTTTCCCTGAAACCTTACAATACCTTCGGACTGGAAGTAACAGCCCGTTATTTTGTGGAAATTACCGAAGTGGAAGAGCTGGTATCCCTCCTGAAAGACCCGGCCTGGTCTTCCGCACGGAAATTGTTTTTGGGTGGAGGAAGCAATATCCTGTTGCTAAACGACTTTGACGGACTGGTCATCAAAATTTCTTTAGGCGGAATCGGCGTCAAAGAAGAGACTCCGGACTACGCCGTGGTACAAGCCGGAGCCGGGGAGGTCTGGCATCAGCTGGTTTTGCACACCCTGGAACGTAACCTGGGCGGACTGGAAAACCTTTCCCTCATTCCCGGCACGGTAGGCGCAGCCCCTATGCAGAATATAGGAGCTTACGGAGCAGAGGTCAAAGACACCTTTCAGGGCCTGGAGGCTCTTAATCTCGAAACCCTTGAAACGGAAGAATTTCCTCCCGAAAGGTGCCAATTTGGATACAGAGAAAGTTTTTTTAAGCACGAAGGAAAGGACCGCTATGTCATTTTGAGCGTGTGTTTTAAATTGTCAAAAAATCCCCGGATCAACATCGCTTACGGAGCGATCCGACAGACCCTGGACGAAATGGGCGTAAATTCGCCTACTATACAGGATGTCAGCCGGGCCGTGATCCAGATCCGCCAAAGCAAATTGCCGGACCCCGCGGAAATTGGCAATTCCGGAAGTTTCTTTAAAAACCCCGAGATACCAAGGGAGGAATACGAAAAAATACGAAAAAATTATCCCGATATGCCCGGTTATGAAGTTAACCCGGAGATCACCAAGGTACCTGCGGGATGGCTGATTGAACAAGCAGGGTGGAAAGGGAAGCGTTTCGGGCAAGTGGGCGTACACGATAAGCAGGCCCTGGTACTGGTGAATTTCGGTGGGGGAAAAGGCCGGGAGATCGCCGACCTCGCCGGGCGTATACAGGCTTCCGTTTCTGAAAAATTTGGTATACACATTTCCCCCGAAGTAAATTTTATTGTTTAACTTTACTCTAAAACAACCTGATATGGACCTCATTCACGGACTCTCTGATCTGATACTGGCGCTGGCCGGATTGTATGTATTCTTCCGCTATATCAATCCTCTGGAGTTTTCTTCCACTATTCTCTGGGAATCTTTTATCTTGTCGGTGGTAGTGGCGGCGGTTTTTGGTGCTTTAGGGTTTTTCGGCTTTGACAAGGCGGTACCGGTATCCCAATTTTTTCAGACGCTGGCTACCATTAACGGGGGTATCGGCCTGGTAGGTGCTTCCGCGGCCCTGGTATCGGGCAGCGACCTGTCGCGTGCAGCCAGCTACGGCATCATTGCGGTGGGCTTTGTTTTTTTTGCGCTTTTCGAAGTTTTTGATATCCGCCCGGTTTTCTTCTGGACCCCGGTCATCTGCATGATCCTGGTCTTGATTCTCGGACTTTTCTCTCTTATTAAAGGCAATTTCAGAGTGGGTCTCTGGATCATCGCGGGGGTTACCTTCTTCGCTTTGGGCAGTTTCCGCAAAGAGCTTTTCGGCACCGCCGATTTTACCATCAGCCTGTATCACCTGCTCATGGCAGCGGGGGTGCTGAGCATAGGGATGGCAAACGCAGATGCGGCGCTGGTGAAGAGATAATCTGAAGCGCAAATCACTATTTTTCTTCTTAAAACTCTCCTTAGCGGGCGGCGGTTTAGGCTACTTCTCTGCTTCATTATTACATTGGATTGTATTCAAGAACACCGGATTTAAAAAATGAAAATTACCTGGAGACCTGCAAAGCGTTGGGAAAATCTCCTGACAAAGTCTATAAAGGCACATTTAATGTAAGAATTTCACCGGAATTACACCAGCAAACCGCACTTTTGGCTTTTAAGGCCGGCATAAACCTCAACGAAGTAGTAAAGAAAGCTTTATCGTACATTGTCCGTCATGAAAACCTTCTAAAGGCCAATTGATCCTGACGAAAAAAGCAGACCCCTTGCCGTTTCAGGAAAATACGTTTACCTTTGTGTCGTAAATCTCAAAAAGGGGTGCCTGAATATGACGGGCTGAGATCATACCCATTGAACCTGATGCGGTTAGTACCGACGAAGGGATTTGA